>JAGAYQ010000289.1 GCA_017940445.1 Pyramidobacter sp.
GGCGGTGCTGTACTATTTCGGCAGCGGCCCTCTGCGCGGCTTCGCCATGACGCTGACGCTCGGCATCATCGCCAGCCTTTTCAGCGCCCTCGTCGTCAACCGCGTGCTGCTCCAGTTCATGGTGAACTACGGCAGTAAGACGTTCCGCGTTGCGCGCTAGGAAGAGGTGCAGAACATGAAGACAAATTTCCGCTTTATGCGTCATTACAAGGCCCTGCTGGCCTTTGCCGGCGCCATGGTGCTTGCCAGCATCGTGCTGGTGGCCGTGCGCGGCTTCAACTACAGCATCGACTTCACCGGCGGCAACATGCTCCAGCTGGAGTTCCCCGAGAAGGTCGAAGTGGGCCAGGTCCGCGAGGCTATGTCAAAAGTCGGCTACGGCAGCGCCGTCATCCAGAGCTACAGCGATACCGGCGTGATGATCCGCATGCAGGGCAGCAGCGACCTGACGCCCAACGAGCTGCGCGACAAGATCGTCGCTGCCGTTGACGCGCTTCATTCGGGCGCGGTCAAGCTGGTCAACTTTGAGATGGTCGGTCCCACCGTCGGCGGCGAGCTGCGCAATCAGGCTCTGCTCGCTTCGACGATCGCACTTGCCGGCATCCTGCTGTACATCACCGTGCGTTTCCGTTTCCGCTTCGCGCTTGTGAGCGTGCTCGCGCTCGTTCACGACACGCTGCTCACGCTGGGGCTGTTCAGCCTGCTCCAGCAGGAAGTCGGCATGACCTTCATCGCCGCCATCCTCACCACGATCGGCTACTCGCTGAACAACACGATCGTCATCCTTGACCGTGTGCGCGAGAACTGGCACAAGCTGGCGAAGATCGGCATGGAACAGCTTCTTGACGACTCCATCAACCAGACGCTGGCCCGCACCATTAACACGTCGCTGACCACGTTTATGCCCGTGCTTGCCTTCTACGTGTGGGGCGGCCCCGTGCTGGCCGGTTTCTCGCTGGCCATCATGTGCGGCATCATCGTCGGCGGCTTCTCGTCCGCCTGCGTGACCACATCGATCCTCTACGCCTGGCAGCTGAAATCGCCTGAAAGATAAGCGACCATAACAAAAATCTCCCCGACGTTCCGTGTGGAACGAAGGGGAGATTTTTTTGATACTCTTTCGCGATTAAAAGACTAATCGCGAGGTGGCGCCATCAGGCGCGACAGTCGGCGCCTGATGGCGCCACGCCGTCTCATGCGTTTTTCGACGCGCCTAACGGCGCTATAAAACAGTATGAGCGTGTTTTTTCTACATCGCGCCGTTGGCCTTCAGCCAGGGCTCGACCGTGCTTTCGATGTTGGCGAGCAGGCCAGGAACGAATTTAGCAGCGGGCAGCAGCTTGCGCAGACGTTCTTCGCTGGCTTTGACCGTGCTGGTGCCGCTGGTGGCAAAGGGCAGGACGGTGACGCCGTCGAGCTTGACCGAGGTCACGAACGTGTCGACGGCCATCGGCTCCACGTACCACCAGATGGGATAGCCGAGCAGAACGATGTCGTAGCCGCTGGTATCGGGCAGAGGACCGACGATCGCCGGGCGCGCATCGGCTGCTTTTTCACCTTTTGCAACCTCTACCGTTGCCTTGTAGTCGTCGGGATAGGGCTTTTCGGTGCGGATTTCAAAGATGTCGCCGCCGATCTTTTCGTGGATCGAACGGGCGACGCCGCGCGTGTTGCCGCCCCACGAGAAGTAGGCGACGAGGATCTTCTTGCCGTTTTTGGCCGCAGTCCCGAGCACGTCTTTTTCGGCTGCTGTCGCTTCGACGCGCGTGCGGGACATGTTGAGCAGGCCGATCACAGCGTCGCGCTTGTACCACGCCGCGCCCGCGGCGACGAGCAGCAGAACCAGAAGGATGAGCAGAAACTTTTTCATGATGTTCACCTCGTTTGAAGTTTTTGAAACCGCTTCTAAGTTTACCAC
>JAGAYQ010000290.1 GCA_017940445.1 Pyramidobacter sp.
CCAGGTCGAGCAGCGCGCGGCAGACGGATTCGACCAGCGCCGGGTGCGTGGCGACGCACTTTTCGGGAGCGCGGGCGGCGAGCATGTTCGCCTTGACAAGCACGCGCATCCCCGGCGAAAAAGGTCGCAGCGAGAGCACCTCGCGAACGATCGGATCGAGTTTTGCGGACGTGTATTCATCACAGTGCCAGAGGGCAACGGCAGGCATGACAGTGATCTCCTTTGCGTGGGATATCCGTATCTTATCAGTATGAGCAGCGGAGTTCAAGGCGATCGCCGAGGAGTTCTTCAACAAAAGATCATTATTAGTCAGTCTCTTTATCCTCATTTTTTAGGGTCTCGGGGCCGTATTCTGGCAGCTGGGCCGGGCGCGGTTGACCGCACGCCGAAAACAGGGTACGATTGATGTCGAATCGAAAACGGCAAAGGAGACGATGAAATGACAAGACCCGAAAAGATCCTCGGCGTGTACGGCGGCATGGGACCGGCCGCTTCGGCCGAGTTCATGCGGCTGCTGGCGGCGATGGCGCCGGCGAAGATGGACCAGGAGCACCCGGTCGTGTATCTGTATTCCAACGCGCAGACGCCTGACCGCACCGACGCGTTTTTCGGCCGCGGCGAAAGCCCCGAGAACGCTCTGCGCGAAGGGCTGGACCGGCTGTGCGACTGGGGCGCCGACCTGCTGGCCGTGCCCTGCAACACGGCGCACATCTTCATCGACCGCTTCCGGTCAGAGCTGAAACGTCCGCTTGTCCACATCGTCGAAGCGACGATCGACGACGCGGTGCGCTCGTCGCCGGAGGGCTGCTGGATCATCGCCACGGGCGCGACGCTGGCTTCCGGGATCTACACGGACGAGGCGAAGCGCCGCGGCTATACGCTGTTCGGCGTGGATGATGCCGTGCGCGATCTGGCGACTGAGGCGATCCGCCTGGTCAAAGCCGGCGAGCTAAAAGCGAGCGGAGCCGTGATGGACGAGATCGGCGAACGGCTGTGGAGCATCCGCCGCGTGCCGATCGTCACTGCCTGCACCGAGCTGCCTCTGGCCTACGACGCCAGCTCGCTGCCTCCCGAGATGGGCGTGAGCAGCCTGAAAAGCCTGTCGCGGGCGTGCATTGAGGCGCTGTACAAGCTCAATTAGTAATGAGTAATGAGTAATTAGTAATTAACGAAAAAGCCATGAAGAGCTCGGGCCATTTCCCCAGAGCTCTTCATGGCTTTTAATTACTCATTACTAACTATTAATTACTAATTGCTTTTTAGTTTTTAGCGCCGGAGAGGCCGCGGGGCTTGACGCCCTTGGGGATGGCGACGTAGGTCTCGCCCTGCAGGCGGTCTTTCAGCTCGGCCTGAGCTTTCTTCACCAGCTCGGGATCGAGCACCAGGTCGAGTCCCGTGGCGGCCAGCACCTTGCCGGCCTGGAGCATGGCCTTGTGGGCCAGGCCCGACTTGCCCTGCGCGACGACCTGCCAGGAGTGCCCCGGCGTGGAGTTGGCCCAGGTGCCCATGTAGATCTGCGCCGTCGGCGTCTGCCACGACACGTCGCCCACGTCGGTCGAGCCGCCCTGGGCGATGCCGGTGGGCACGTAGGGCAGGATGGTGCAGGGCAGAGCGTGCTTCTTGGCCTCTTCCAGAGCCTTGCGGCCGGCTTCGCCCGCGCCGCGGACGTGCTTGGCGAGGTCTTCGAAGCGGCCTTTCTCGGGCGTGGTGGCGAAGATGGCCTCGGCCAGCTTCTTGTCTTCTTCGTCAAAGTTGGGCGCGCCGTAGTATTCGAGGTTCTTCTGCAGGTCGCGCTCGAGCGTCTCGTTGTTGACGATGTTGGCGCACGACTTGACGAAGTCCTTCTCCATCACGGTGTCGGTCATCAGGGCCGCGCCCTGGGCGATGCGGTCGACGCGCTCGACGATGTCCTTGACCTGGCCGCTCTTGGGCGCGCGCAGCAGGTAGAGCACTTCCGCGTAGGGCTGGACGACGTTGGGCGACACGCCGCCGGCATCGGTGATGGCGTAATGCATGCGGGCTTCCTGAATGACGTGCTCGCGCAAAAACTGCACGCCGATGTTCATCAGCTCGACAGCGTCGAGGGCGCTGCGGCCGAGGTGCGGCGCGGCGGCTGCGTGGGAGCTGACGCCGCGGAAGCGGTAATAGATCTGGGAGTTGGCCAGCGACGAGTCGCCCGCGGTGTAGCAGCAGTTGGCGGGGTGCCACGTGAGGGCCGCGTCAACGTCGTCGAACACGCCTTCGCGGGCCATGAACGCCTTGCCGCTGCCGCCCTCTTCGCCGGGGCAGCCGTAGTAGCGCACGGTGCCTTTGAGGCCCTGTTCGGCCATGACTTTTTTCAGCGCGGCTGCCGCGGCGATCGAGGCGACGCCGAGCAGGTTATGGCCGCAGCCGTGCCCGTTGGCGCCGGGGACTTCGGGGTCTTTCTGGCAGACGCCGGCTTTCTGGCTGAGTCCGGCCAGGGCGTCGAACTCGCCCAGGAAGGCAATGACGGGCTTGCCCGATCCCCACTCGCCGCAGAAAGCGGTCTCCACATCGCCGACGTTGCGCGTGACCTTGAAGCCTTCCTCTTCGAGCAGTCTGATCTGCGCTTCCATCGACTTGTGCTCGCGGAACGCCGTCTCCGCGTAGCCCCAGATCTCGTCGGCGAACTCGTTGTAGCGGCTTCCGCGCGACTCGATGTAATCGGCGATCTTTGTCCTGTTGTCCATGGGAATCAGTCTCCTTTCGGGAATTGAGCCGTCATTTCACCCGGCGTGCTGCGCCTCCGCCGTGGCGGCAATTTTCACAGTACTGTTATTATAACGTGATTTTTGCTTTGTTTTCAACTGTAAAAACAAATTTTTTCAACAACTGGATCCTATTTTACCGCTCCGGGGCAGATCACCTTTTTCAAACAATTCGCGTGTCACCGCCACGAACGTTTCCGTCAATGGCGGCAGAGTTTCTCCGTCGCGCACGGCGATGCCGATACTGCGGCGCGGGTTTTCAGCGATCGGCCGCACGATCTGCGGCTGTTCGACGAGGCTCGTCATCATCAGCGGCACCACGCTCAGTCCCTGCCCCTGAGACACCGCGCTCAGCACGCTGTGATAATCGTGCACGATATGGCGAAACCGCGGACGTACGCCAGTCTCGACGAGGAGACGGGAGACATCGTTGAAGCGGTCTGCCGTAGGACGGACAAACTCCTCGCCGTCAAGTTCAGTCAGCGAGACCGACGGTCTGTCTGCCAGGCGATGTCCTGGCGGCAATACGCACACAAGGGGGTCGTCGGCGAGGAACCAGGCCCGCAGCCCCCTGCCGACGGGCAGGCGGCAAAAACAGCAGTCCGCTTCACCGTCGCGCAGCCATTTCTCCATTTCCGCATAGCTGGCGCCCAGCGTCTCGACGGCTGCATCCGGACAGCGCCCGCGGAACGACTCAAGCACGCGC
>JAGAYQ010000291.1 GCA_017940445.1 Pyramidobacter sp.
GAACTCCAGCACGAGATCGCCGCCGAGCGCCGGCTGTGGCGTGGACGCATGCGCCGGGGCAAGACGCAGGGGCTGGTCTACGGAGTGCTCGCTGGTTTTGCCGGCGGCTACCTGGTCAGGCGAAACAATCCGTGAATCCGTGATATAATTAAAATATCGGCCGGCTAAATGCAGAACAAAAAACTTGGTGGGCAGATAGGCCACGGTACTTTTGTGGTACTTTTCTATTCGTTTCTTCTTGTGATTACTCCGCGTATTATGAGAGTTTAATAGCAACTTTTATGATTCAGGCGGGGTAGCCATTTTATTTTTTTGATCGAAACCGTCCGCGTCCTTGATTGGGCGCGGACGGTTTTTTTGCTGCCGGCCGGCAAAATCTGGCCGCATTTTTCTGTGCCAAATCGTTAAAAATCTGCTACAATGATAAAGATGTTCCGCCGATTTGGGATTTGCGGCGGGGTTTTTTATGTGCATCTTGGGCGCGTTCCATTCGCGCGCTCAAAATTTTTGGCACTGGAGGAACTTTTTATGGCTGACAAGAATTTCTACATCACTACGCCCATTTACTACGTCAACGACGTGCCCCACATCGGGCACTCCTACACGACGATCGCCGCTGATACGATGGCGCGCTACAAGCGCATGAGCGGCTATGACGTGTTCTTTTTGACCGGCACCGACGAGCATGGCCAGAAGGTCAGCGAGAGCGCCGCGAAGAAGGGCATGACTCCTCAGCAGCTCACCGACCTGCTGTCGCAGAACTTCCGCGATCTGCTGCCGCTGATCGACGCGACGAACGACGACTTCATCCGCACGACGGAGGAGCGTCACGTCAAGGCTGTACAGGCGATCTTCAAAAAGCTGCTCGACAAGGGCGATATTTATAAGGGAACGTACAAGGGCTGGTACTGCGTGCCCTGCGAGACGTACGTGCCCGAGGCCAGCCAGGGCGAGAACCATACCTGCCCTGACTGCCACCGTCCGCTTAAGGAGATGGAGGAGGAGAGCTACTTCCTGCGCACGTCGGCCTATGCCGATCAGCTGCTCAAGTTCTATGAGGAGCACCCCGACGCGATCAAGCCGCAGGTGCGTTACAATGAAGTCGTCAGCTTCCTGCGCATGGGGCTGAAGGATCAGTCGATCTCCCGCACCAGCGTGCCGTGGGGCATCCCCGTTCCCGGCGACGAGCACCACACGATCTACGTCTGGTTCGACGCGCTCATCAACTACCTCACCGCGTGCGGCTACGGCACGGACGAGGCGAAGATGAACAAGTACTGGCCCGTGGTCAATCACCTTGTGGGCAAGGATATCATCCGCTTCCACTGCATCGTCTGGCCCATCATGCTGCTGGCGCTTGGGCTGACGCCGCCCGCCTGCGTGTACTCGCACGGCTGGTGGACGCGCGACGGCGAGAAGATGTCCAAGTCGAAGGGCAACGTCGTCGATCCGCACGAGATGATCGCGCTCTATGGCAGCGACGTGTTCCGCTACTTCCTGCTCCGCCAGGTGACGTTCGGCCTCGACGGCGACTTCTCGGAGCTGGCGCTGGTGCAGCGCATCAACTCCGACCTCGCCAACGACCTGGGCAATCTGCTCAGCCGCACGGTGACGATGATCGAGAAGTACCGCGGCGGCGTGGTGCCCGCGCCGGGCGCGTATGAATCTCTTGACGACGAGGTGAAATCTCAGGCGCTCGAACAGTTTGCCGAATATCGCAAGTTCATGGACAACTATCAGTTCGACGACGCGCTCAAGGCGCTGTGGAGCATGATCGGACGCGCTAACAAATACATCGACGAGACGATGCCCTGGAAGCTAGGCAAGGACGAGTCGCTTGCCGCGCGTCTCGACACAGTGCTCTCGCTGCTGGCCGAGGAGCTGAAGCTGGCGGCTCTGATGCTGGCTCCCGTGATGCCCAAGACGGCCGAGAAGATCTGGTCGCAGCTGGGCCAGGCCGGCGAGGCCAAGGCTGTGCGCTTTGACGACTACGCCTGGGGTAGCATGACCGGCGCTCACGTGAGCCGCGCCGACGGCGTGCTCTATCCCCGTATCGACATCGAGGAGTGGAAGAAGCAGGTCGCGGAGCGCGAGGCTGCCAAGAAGGGCGCGGTCGTTACCGATCCCGGTGATCACGAGCCTGAGATCAGCATCGATGACTTTGCCAAGATCGAGCTGCGCGTGGCTCAGATCACTCATGTCGAGGAAGTGAAAAAGGCCCGCTCGCTCTATAAGCTGGACCTCGACCTCGGCTACGAAAAGCGCACGATCGTGTCGAGCATCAAGTCCTTCTACAAGCCCGAAGAGCTCGAAGGCCGCAAGATCATCGTCGTCGCCAACCTCAAGCCCGCGAAGATGTGCGGCATCCTCAGCAACGGCATGCTCCTTGCCGCCGAGAGCGGCACGCACGGAGCTCCTGACGAGAAGATCTCGCTGCTTGGCCCTGTCGAGGACATCCCGCTGGGTTCCCGCGTGCACTAAATCTTTAACAAAAAAACGCCGAAGAAGCGCGACCTGTCCGCTTCTTCGGCGTTTATTGTATAATGAAGACGTCAATGCTGTGATTCGTATTGGGATGAAAGGAGAATCCTTCATGACCATCTTTTATTTCCCGGGCTGCAAGTATTCCGCGCGCAGCCCTGAAAGCAGCGCACGGCTGACAGCTTATCTTGCCGGGCGCTTTGGCGCCGTTGCCGCGGGCTGCTGCTCTGCTGACCACGCGCGCCCTGAGCGCGGCGACGCTACGCTGTATCAGTGCCCGACCTGCGGACTGATCCTGAACGAAAGCGGCACGGCTGGGACGGTTCGCAGCGTGTTCGAGCTGCTGCTGGAAGACGAGCGTTTCCCCTGGCCGGATTGCGGCGGCGAGGCGATGACGGTGCAGGACTGCTGGAGATCGCGCAAAAATGCCGCCTTTTGCGATGCCGTGCGCGAATGCCTGCGCCGCATGAACGTCACGATCGTCGAGCTTGAACAGCGCTATGAGCGTGCCGACTTCTGCGGACCGTCGCTGTACAAAGGCCCCAATCCGCGCTACTCCAAGCTGGCGCCTCAAAGCCTGGTCAATGAGTGGACGCACCCCGTCTTGTCCGAAGACGAACAGCGCGCGCGGGTGCTTGAACACGCACGAGACTGGACGACCGAAAAAGTCCTTGTGACCTGCATCGGCTGCGCGCAGGGCGTGGAGATGGCCGGACATACGCCCGTGCATCTGCTTGATCTTCTCACAGCGGCGCTGCCAGAAGCACAAGGAGGAGCACGATGAAGCAGGAGCGCGCCTTTCCCCGACTGACGGTGACGCCAAAGGCTGAGCGCAGCCTGAAAAGCGGTCACCCGTGGGTGTATGGCGAAGAAGTGACCGACACCGCGGGGGCATACCAGAACGGCGACCTCGTCGACGTCTGCGGCCGCTCCGGAAATTATCTCGGCACCGGATTCGTCAACGACCATTCGAAGATCCGCGTGCGCGTCATTTCAA
>JAGAYQ010000292.1 GCA_017940445.1 Pyramidobacter sp.
CCATCATGAAGAAGAAGATGGACAGCAGGCTCCACGACATGGCGCCGTCGATGACGCCCTGCGCGATCAGATAAAAGGGCAGATCGCCGAGCCAGCAGCCGACGGCGACTGACGCGCCCATGGCGATGATGACGGGCGCCTTGAGGAACAGCAGGGCGATCAGCGTTGTGATAAGTCCGACAGAGACCATCAGCGATTTCCTCCTTCGGATTCAGGCTTGCCCGTCACGATGCGCCACAGGTTCCAGAGGCCGTTGAAGATGATCGCAGCGCTGAGGATGTAGACGGGGATCAGGTTCGTCTCGGGAGGAAACGGCAGGTACTGCTCGGGATTTCCCATGCCGACCAGCCCGGTGTAGTCCCAGGTGGCGTACAGCAGCAGAGCGCCGAAGACGGTGCAGAGGGCGTTGACGGCGAACTCGGTCAGGTTTTTCAGGACGCGCGGGAAATAATCGACGAAGATGCCCACGCGCGTCTCGCTGCCCTTGAGAAAGTGCGAAGCCACGCCGGGCACGACGGAAAACAGGCCGAGGAACGTGAGCAGCTCGACGGTCCAGGCGATCGGCCTGTCCAGCGCGCGGGAAACGATCTGGAGCGTCGCCGTGGCGATCATCAGACAGCCGTTGAAGCCGAGGATCCAGTCGATGACGGCGGCAATTTTGTGTGCCAAGGAGATACTTCCTTTCCTGTGGATTTTTTGAAAAATGCGTTTTATTCAGCCGGCCAGCGGTAGGCACGGGGCTGACGGTTCTTCAGGCTGGGCAGCTGCTCGCGGATCTGATCGACATAGCCCGGATCGATCTCGGCGTAGATGACCTGTTCGCGGTCTTCGGCGCAGGCGATCGTCACGCCCCAGGGATTGATGATCATCGACCTTCCATAAGCCTGGAAAGCGGTCTTTTTGCCGATCTGGGCCGGAGCGACGACGTAGCACTGATTTTCAATGGCGCGCGTCTTGAGGATGCACTCCCAGTGATCCTTGCCCGTGAACATCGTGTAGTTGGCGGGGACGAACAGCACTTTCGCGCCCATCAGCGCCTGGATGCGGTACAGCTCGGGGAAGCGCATGTCGTAGCAGATCGAGAGGCCGATTTTGCAGAAGTCCGTGTCACAGACGACGATGCGGTCGCCGGGCTTTTTCGTGTCCGACTCGCGCGTCGAAGGGCCGTTCTTGATCTCCACGTCGTACATATGGATCTTCTCGTACTGGCAGGCAAGATCGCCCTGGGGATCGTACAGCAGCGTCGTGTTGTACAGCTTGGTCTCGCCGGGGATGACTTCACCGATAGACCCGCAGTGCAGCCAGATCCCGTGCTGTCTGGCCTTGGCGGCGAAGAACTCGCTCATCGGACCGGGAACAGGTTCGGCACTGGCAAACGTGCCTTCCTTGGGGCCGCAGTAGTGCACGTTCTCGGGCATCGCGACGAACTGCGCGCCGTGCGAGGCGGCTTCGTCGATGAAACGCCCGACTTTTTCAAGGTTGGCCTGCTTGTCGGCCTGCGAGTCGATCTGGATGACTGCCATCAGAAACTTGCTCATGGTCGATTCCTCCTGAAAAAAAGCTTTGTGGAACTATTTTGCGTTTTTCTCGAAATATTCCCTGATGAGCGCGCCGGCACGGGTGATGTCGGCCATGTGCTCGCCGTTCGCGATACGCTCGCGTTTGCCAGGCTCCGTGTCCTGGATCTCGATCGCGCGCCGGCACAGCGCTTCGGCCTCGTCCGGCGGCAGCACGACAAAGCCGTTTTCGTCGCCCAGCACGATGTCGCCGGGG
>JAGAYQ010000293.1 GCA_017940445.1 Pyramidobacter sp.
CCGCTTGACGAAAATGGCAAGCAGGACTTTGAAGCGCTGGAGACGATCGATCTGGAGCTGTTCGACCGCTGCATTGCGGCTCTTTTGGCCGGCGAGACGGTGCGCATGCCCAAATTCGACTTTTTCAGCGGCAAAAGCGTGTCCGGCAATGAACTGAAGCTGGAACGCGACGATGTGCTTATTATCGAGGGGCTGCACGGCCTCAACGACCGCATCGTCGGCGCCATCCCGCGCGAAAAGCGCTACGGCATTTTCCTCTCGCCGCTGACGGGCATCAATCTTGACAAGCACACACGCACCAGCACCACCGATCACCGTCTGCTGCGCCGCATGCTGCGCGACTCCCGCACGCGCGGCTACAGTCCGGAGCGCACGCTGCTTCGCTGGCCTTCCGTCGTGCGCGGCGGCATGAAGTGGATCTTCCCGTATCAGCACAACGCTGATGCGATGTTCAACTCGTCGCTGCTGTACGAGCTGCCGGTCATGCGGCTGTATGCCGAGATCCTCTTGCGCAGCATCGAGGAGACCTCGCCCGTCTACGGCGAGGCGATGCGCCTGCTCCGTCTGCTGCGCAGCGTGCCGATCATCGATCCTGACAAGGTCCCCAGCAATTCGCTGCTGCGCGAGTTCATCGGCGGCAGCATCATCGAGATCTGATCAATCATGACTCGTGTCACGATGGCCGACGTGGCCCGCGCCGCCGGCGTCAACAAAGGAACGGTCAGCCGCGCTCTGCGGGGCGACCGCCGCATCTCGAACGAGACGCGCGACCGCATCTGGGAAACGGCGCGCGAGCTGGGCTATGAGGTCGACGCCGTCGCCAGCGGGCTGTCGAGCAAGCGCACGAATCTCGCAGCCGTGGCGGTGGAGCGCATGGATTCGCCGTGGACCGGCGCTTTTCTCGCATCTGTTTCCGGCGTGCTGGCCCGTTTCAAGACGGAGCTGCTCCTCTTTGAAGCGGGGAGCGTTTCAGCGGCTGCCAATGTGCTGCGCCGTGTCGAAAGCCGCAAAGCCGACGGTCTGATCTGGGCTGGGACGCAGCCGTTGGACGCGCGCCCCGATATCCCCGTCGTGCGCGTGGGGGAGCGCGGCGAAGGGGCTGACTGCCGCGTCTGGCTCGACGAAAGCGGCGCACGCGAGCGTGTGCAGGCTCTTGCCGGCGAACGGACCATCGCCTATCGGGGAGGAGCGGACGCGCAGATGGGCTTTCTGGCCGGGCTGGGCGGCGAAAACAGCGCCGGGGAGCGATTTGTGATCTGCGACGGCCTCCGGGAGCTGCCCGAAGCAGAACGCCCTGATTTGATCTGCGTCGATGAGGCGCGCGCGCGTCTGCTCGGCGTGCCCTGTCTGCGCCTGCCCGTGCGCGAGCTGGGGGTGCTGGCAGCCCGTGTGCTGATGAACTTCCTTCACCAGCGCGGCGCGCGTCCGTCGGCGGTGCTCGTGCGGCCGCCATTGCTTTCCGATTCGGGTGAGCCTCTTTTGCTTCAGAACCGCTGACGTGTTCGTCCGTGAGAGGCAGGGTTTTGGGGCCCTTATTTGATCGGTGTTTTATTAAAAAGCGTGCAGAAGTGAGAAAAAGGAGTACAATAGAGCCATTCTTTCGGGGGAGGTACAATCAAAATGAGTGAATCGTGCAACGGTTCCTGCAGCTCCTGCCCGTCGGCGGGGAACTGCTCGAAGATCCCGCCGTCCACGCGTCAGGGCGTGGGCCGCATCATCGCGGTCGGCAGCGGCAAGGGAGGCGTGGGCAAGAGCACAGTCTCGGCGCTGCTTGCCTCGGCGCTGAACCGCGCCGGATACAGCGTCGGCGTGCTTGACGCCGATGTCACCGGTCCGTCCATCCCGCGCCTGCTGGGCGTGGATAAGGCGCCCTACGTTCAGGACAACAAGATCCAGATGCCCGCTTCGGCGAAGGGCGTCAAAGTGCTGTCGGTCAATCTGCTCCTGCGCGACGAAGGTTCGCCCGTCGTCTGGCGCGGACCGCTGATCAGCGGCACGATCAAGCAGTTCTGGGAGGACGGCGCCTGGAACGGTCTCGACTTTGCCATCATCGATCTGCCGCCGGGAACGGCCGACGCGCCGCTCACCGTGATGCAGACGGTACGCGTCGACGGGATGCTGGCCGTGACCATGCCTCAGGGGCTGTCGTCGATGATCGTGCAGAAGCAGATCCATCTTTCCGAGATGATGGACGTGCCTCTGCTCGGCCTGATCGAGAACATGTCGTATGCCGTCTGCCCGCACTGCGGCGAAAAGTGGGAGCTCTTCGGCTCGTCGCACCGCGAGGAGATCGAAAAGAGCTTCGGCCTGAAGACGCTGGCCCGCATCCCCGTCGACCGCACGCTGGCCGAGCTGTGCGACGCCGGCCGCATCGAGGATTACGAGAACGAAGAGCTGATGCAGTCGCTCGTCAACGCCGCGATCAGCGTGACGCCGCGTGCGTGAGGCATCTCAGAGAAGATAACTGGATCATTAGTGCACGGCGCGCCGGGGAGAGTTCCGGCGCGCTTTTTCTTTTTTTGCGCATTGCGGCAAAACAAACGCAGAATTGTCGTTTTCTTCATTCCGTTTCGCTGGGATTTCTGCTAAAATGTCTCTGTTTGCGAAAAGAACATTGCTGTTCAGAAAGGATTGATCGATATGAAATTTTCACTGCTGCTCGCCGCGGCTCTGCTGGCGACGGCCGCGGCTGGACACGCTCAGACACGTCCGCCGCTGATCCCCGTTGAGGACTTTTTCCGCCTGCCCGAAAAGGCGGCGTTCCGCATCTCGCCGGACGGAAAGCACTACGCCTGGCTGGCGCCGTGGGAAAAGCGCCTGAACATCCGCGTGGCGCCCATCGAGCGCGTCGGCACGGA
>JAGAYQ010000294.1 GCA_017940445.1 Pyramidobacter sp.
AGTTGCCTGGACTGCGCTCAAAAGGGTAAAAGCCAGACTGTTTGATGCGCTGCTGGTGTGCGAGGAGCGTCTGCCGGGCAGCATGCAGCTGGGTTCGGGCGGATGCCATCTTTGCGCGCGCTGCGCCCGCGCGGACGGAAAACCGTGCCGTCAGCCGCAGAAGCTGCGCTATTCGCTCGATTCGTTCGGCTTTGACCTGACAAAGATCAGCGAAGAAATGCTGAACATCAGACTGCTTTGGTCGGACGGAACACATCTGCCCGAATATTACACGCTCGTCCACGCGGTGCTGAGCGCGCAGCCGGCGCTCGACACGGTGCGTCAGGTCATAGCCGGACAGCCGTGACGCTGATCTGACCGAATGACCATAAAAAGATGACGCCGGAACGTCTTTTCCCATGCGGAAAAAGCGCGTTCCGGCGTCTTTGCGTGGAGTGGTGTATTTGCTCAAACAGTCCTAAAGGACCGCTTTAGCCCCGGCTTTGAGAGCGCCGATCATTTTCGCGACAGTCTCGTCGCTGGTCAGGAGACTGGGGCAGTAGAACACGGCGCGCGAAAGCACGGCCTCAGTCTGCGCCATCGTCTCAGGCGCGTACGACGGCGCCGTGCTGCCGCCGATGGATTGGCCGCTCAGCATGTGCAGCGCCTTCCAGTGTTTGGCGTAGTGCCATGTGTTCTCACCGATGATGCCCACGGGCATTCCGCACTCAGCCGTGACGGCCTGGAAGCGTTTCGCGGCCTCGGCTGACGGCAGCAGAAAGACGATGTGCGTGGCGATGTCGCCCTCGGGATTGGGAACGGGACGCGGCGTCAGGCCCGTGCCGGCGACGCCGTCGAGGACTTTGCGCTTAGTTGAGCGCAGCAGCGAGAGCGCTGTGTCCATCTTTTTCAGGGCGACGAGGCCAAGGGCGCCTTCGATCTCACTCATGCGGAAGTTGAGCCCCAGGCCGCATTTATCCTCGGCACCGCGTTCGATGTCGAGGCGATGGACGTGCCCGTGGTCGTGGTAGTATTCCATCTTTGTGTACAGTTCTTCGTCATCCGTGACGATGGCGCCGCCTTCGCCGGTGGTGACGTATTTGTTCGGGTCAAAGCTGTACGTGCCCCAGAGGCCGAACGTGCCGAGGGCTTTGCCTTTGTACGTGCCGCCGGTCACTTCGCAGCTGTCCTCGACGACGGGGATGCCGTACGTGCGTCCCAGTTCGAGGAGCGGCTCCATGCGCGTGGCTGCGCCGAACATGTGCACGGGCATGATGGCCTTGGTGCGCGGGGTGATCTTGCGTGCCACGGAAGCAGGATCCATGCCGAGCGTCTCGTCCACATCGGCCAGCACGGGGATCGCGCCGCAGCCGATGATCGCCTCGACCGTGGCGATGAACGTGAACGCCGAGGTGATGACTTCGTCGCCGGGGCCGATCCCCATCGCCTTCAGCCCGACGAAGAGCGCCGAAGTTCCGTTGCTGACGGCCAGCGCGTGCCGCGAGCCGACGCGTTTGGCGAGAGCGGTCTCGAACTCGCTGACGCGGTACACGCCCGCTCTGGCGGCGTGCGACGAGTAGCGGTGGACCATCTTGCGGCGGAGCACGTCGCAGACGGCGTCGATTTCCATCTGATCAAACAGTTCAGTGCCTGGCATTGTGTGTTCTCCTTTCAACAGGTCGATAGATTTATCCTTTGACGATCGCGCGGTAGACCGACGAAATGTATTTGGGCGTGGCGAGCTCTTTCCAGCGCTCAGGGCCGAAGCAGCTCTGCCACAGCTTTTCCATGCCCAGCGCGGTGGCGGTCATGCGCGGGATGTCGGCTTCGCTCAGGCCGTAGGCGCTGGCGCGGGGCAGTTCGCGGCGGCTGATCTTGTGAAAGCGGAGCGTTTCTGCGTATCCGTCCGGGTACACGTCTTTCAGCGCCAGCATTGCGAGCGTCACGGCCACGCTGTGCGGCAGAAACGGCGCGCAGTTGCTCAGGCCGTAGGAGATGGCGTGAGCAGCGCCGACGCGTCCTCCTGTGCTGCTCGAACCGCCGAGGACGGAGGCCATGGCCGAGAGGACGGCGCGCTGTTCGTCATATTCGCTCAGGTCGCAGGAGAGGACGCGTCCAGAAAGCTCCAGTCCGTCAAGCGAATCGGCAATCGCATCGGGCGAGCTGGTGCGGCTGCGTGAGATCTCGTAGTGATGGAAGTAGCAGTCCATCATCGTATAAAAGCGGTTGAAGGCGGGCGCGCCGGCCGAAAGGCGCGGATCGATGACGGCAAGACGGGCGGCGGCGAGCGGGTTGTTGATGCCCAGCTTTTTCTCAGGGCCGCGCATCACCGCGATCGGCGTCAGCTCGGCTCCGGTGCCGTTCAGGGCGGGAACGGTCCACACGTCGAGCCCGCGCTCCATCGGAATGCCATAGCCCTGATAGTCCTGCGCCCGCAGCGGATTGGCACAGCACAGACCAGCCGCCTTGGCGAGGTCCATCGTCGAACCGCCGCCGATGCCGATCAGCGTCAAACCGTCACCGCCGCGCTGGTGCAGCAGGCTGACAAGTTCGTCGACATCGCTGGTGCGCACCTCCGAATACGAAGCGTTGAACGCGAAGACATCATTGCGCTCAAAGAGACGCGCGAAAGCCGGCTGATCTTTGAGCGCGGAGTCGATCACAAAAAAAGGCTTCACGCCGCGCGATTCGATCAGCTCATACAGCGTGCTGATCCCGTCTGCGGATACAATGACCTCGGTCGGAACGTCGACGCGCCACCAGCGCGGCAGTTTGGCGAATTGCTCAATGCCTTCCGGGATTTTGATCATCTGCCGTCGCCGCCCTTTCAGCTCTTCGTGCCGGCGAGAAACGCTTCGAGCCGCTTCACGTCGTCGGGCGTGTCGATCTCGATCGTGTC
>JAGAYQ010000295.1 GCA_017940445.1 Pyramidobacter sp.
GAGTGGGCATCGACCTGCTCAAAGAGCGCAGCGGCGGCCGCGCCACGTTCTTGCCGCTGGAGCGCTGCCGCAATTCACGCGCCGGAAAGGCCCCCGCGGGTGCCGGCGTGCTCGGCTGGGCGATCGACCTTGTCACGCCCGATCCCCGCTGGCTGCCTGCGGCCGTGCATCTGCTCGGGGACCTGCTGGTGGTGAAGGATTACGACACTGGCGCGCGGCTGGCTTCGACAGCCCGCTATCCGATCGTCACGCTCGACGGCGAAGTGTTCTCGCCGTCCGGCACCGTCAGCGGCGGAAAGACTGCCCGCACCGTGGGCGCGATCACGCTGCGCAACATGATCGACGAGACGGAAAAGCAGATCGCTGCTGACAAAAAGGCGCAGACAGATGTTGCCAAGCGTCTGGAAGCGGCGGAGAAAGCCGAGGCCAAAGCGCGCGAAGCGATGGACGCCAAGCGGCGCGAGGCCGACGACCAGCGGTCGAAGACCGAAGCGCTGCGAAGGACCATGCGCGAGCAGACCGAAGAGCTGAACGCGCTGCTGAGCGAAGATTCGAGCGCAGCATCGCGCATCGCGCAGTGCCGTACCGCCGCCGAAAAAGCGCGGCAGAACGCCGGCGCCTTGCGAAAGCAGATCAGCGAGCTGGCCCTTCCCGACGGCGATGACAGCGAGAGCAAGGAACTGGCTGAGCTGCGCACACAGGCCCTGCTGGCCGGCGAACGACTGGCCGCCAAAAAGGCCGAGCTGGAACGCAGCGTGCGCACTGTCTCTGACCTGCGCCGTGCGCTGAGCGCCAATACCGCGCAGTCGCGCGAAGCTGTAGCCAAACTGGCTGCGCTGGATGAGCGCGAGACCGCCATTCATCAGGAAAAAAACGAACGCGAGAGCGAAAAGAAAGAGATTGAGACTCGCGTTGCCGAGCTCGACGGCCGCAACACGCGCGCTGCCGCCCGTATGGAACGCCAGCTGCTGCGCAGCCAAAAGGCCCAGGCAACGTTCGACACGCTCACGCGCGACGAGCTGATGGCCCGGACCGAGATCGAAAAGACCCGCGAGAGACTGGCCGACCTGATCTCGGCCAACGAAGAGAAATATCCCTACCCCGACGGCTTCACGCCCGGCGACGAGAGCGCCGAAAAGCTGGAAAACAGCTGCCGCTACGTCGAACGCGCCTTGCGCGAGCTGGGCGACGTGAACATGGGCGCTCTGTCGGAAGATCAGTCGCTGGCCGAGCGCCTGGAATACCTCGGCTCGCAGCTCGACGACGTGCAGAAGGGCATCGACGACCTCAAAGCCCTCATTGCCAGCACCGACAAGCAGGCCGGGACCCTGTTCAACAACGCCCTTGTCAAAATCGACAAACGCTTTGACGAGCTCTTCCAGCGCCTCTTCGGCGGCGGCGAAGCGCATCTGCGCGCCCAGTCCGAGATGGACCTGTGGGAGACCGGCGTCGAGATCATCGCCCGCCCGCCGGGAAAGAAATCGCTGTTTTTGGCGCAGCTCTCCGGCGGCGAGCAGTCGCTCACCGCACTGTCGCTGCTGTTCGCCTCCATGGAAGTAGCTAAAGTGCCTCTGGCCGTGCTTGACGAAGTGGACGCTGCGCTCGACGAGGCCAACCTGACCCGCTTTGCGCAGATGGTCGCCGACTACTCAAAGAACCTCCAGGTCATCGCCATGACCCACCGCCGCCAGACCATGGAACACGCAGAAGTGATGTACGGCGTCACCATGAGCGAGCCCGGCCTGTCTCAGATCGTCTCCGTCAAGGTGGACCAATGGGAGTGACCGTGCGCGACGAAGCCGGCGAGGCCATCCTCTACGGTTTTTTGAACATGCTCCAGCCGCAGGACGGCCCCCGCGTGAACATGGACACCGTGCTCCTGGCCGGCTTTGCTGCTCTCAAAAGCGGCGAACGCGCTATCGAACTGGGCTGCGCGCACGGCGCCGTGACGCTGATCCTTGCCAAACGGTACCGGGACGCATCTATCGAAGGGCTCGACGTACAGCCGCAGCTCATCCAGCTGGCGCGCGAAAACGCCGAGCGCAACGGCCTGACCGGCAACACCGGCTTTCGCACCGGCGACCTGAGATGCGTGCGTACCCTGTACCCGCATCAGAGCTTCGACGCGCTCGTGGTCAACCCTCCGTATGAGGACCCCGGCTTTGGCCGACGCAGCGAGAGCGAATCCAGCCGCGTCGCCCGCCAGGGCGAACTGTGCACCCTTGACGACGTGTGCGCGGCCGCAAAGTTCCTGCTCAAGAACAAAGGCCGGCTCTACATGGTCATGCGCGCCCTGCGTCTGGCCGAGACCATGGCGGCGCTGAGCGCGCACGGACTTGCGCCTCGCACGCTGCTCATGGTCCACCCCGTCCCGGCAAAGAACGCCTCCGTCTTCCTCGTCGAGGCACGCCGAAACGGCGGTCCCGCGATGACCGTGCTGCCGCCGCTGTACATCTATGACGAGCGCGGCGAGTATACAGACGAGCTGATGCGCTACTACCGCCCCGAGCCGCCGCAGGATGATCGCGGAAGCTGACAGCAATAACAAAAGCAACGCCCTGCCGGGAAATATTCTTCCCGGCAGGGCGTTGCTTTTTAGTGTTTTTATGTTATCTGTATGTGCAGTGAAGCTATTCCTTCACCGCGGCGACAAGCGTGATCTCGAGGCCGTACTGGGGACCGGCGAGGCGGGCTTCGACGCAGGTCCGAACGGGCTGAGTGCCTTCTTTGAACCAGGCGTCCCAGACGCTGTTGAACTCTTTGAAATTGCGCATGTCGGCCAGATAGACGGTAGCGGAGAGGACGTGCTCCATGTCAGAGTTGTACTTCTCAAGGGTCTTTTTCAGGCCCTCAAGGCAGTCTTTGGCCTGAACGGCGATGCTGCCGCCGTTTTCTCCGACCTGGCCGGAGAGGTAAAGCACGCCGTTGTGCTCGACGGCTTCGTGAAAGCGTCCGTTGCAGTTGTAACGTTTGATGGTCATAGTGATTTTCTCCTTTCGGGTTTTGTTTTTACAGCATCATAACTTTACGCTGTTTGCCTTCGGCAAAGACAAAATAATAGGCGATAGGACGCTCCTGCGTGTCGTGAACTTCGATAGAAAAACGCAGCACGGGCGAACCTTCGGGAAGGCCCAGCAGTTTTGCGACGTCGGCGGGGCACAGCGCCGGCTCGGAAGAGACGACGCTCTTGCCGAGGGTGATGCCGCACTGTTCGGCGACCTTTGACAGGTGCTCGTCTTCGAGATGCTGCTCAAGCACGGGGCCGAACAGATGCTGGGGAAGATAGACGCGCTCGACGAAGATGGGCCTGTCGCCCGAGTACTTGATCCGGTCGATGGCGATGGCAGGCGAGCCGGGCGGCAGCCGCAGAACGGCAGCGGTCTCTTCGGAAAGCGGCTCGGTGCGCACGCTTACCGTCTTGTGAGTTCCCGGCACGGAGATGTCTTCGATGGAGAGCGTGGAATTCATCAGGCTGGAATTATCGTAGGGCGAGGCGGTTTCGTTCCGGGGCGAGACGTAGGTGCCCTTGCCCTGGATGCGGTAGATCACGCCGTCTTTGACCAGCTCGCGAAGCGCGGTCGTAACGGAAATGCGGCTGCACGCAAACAGCCTGCTCAGCTCGGCTTCTGTGGGGATGAGCGTGTCTGCCGCCCACTCGCCTGAATTGATCCTGGAGAGGATAAACTGCTGGATTCGTTTGTAGATAGGGATGCTCATCGCGCTTCTGCCACCTGAAACGGAACGGAAGGTTCCTGTATTTTCGCGAATGTTTTGCGAAGAAGTCCAACTATTATAAGCAGAGCGGCGTGAGTTTGCAAGTTTTGCCGGGCTGCTTTGACCGGACTGCGCGTTCATCTGGGCGTATCCTCGCCAGTACGGGCGTCGTCTGGTTCTTTCAGCAGGAACGAGATCAGCACCGGCAGAACGGCGAAGGTACTGACGGCGGCAAACGTTGCCCGCAGACCGTAGAGATCGCCGACACGGCCGAACGCCGGGGCGATGATGCCGCCGACGCTGACGGCCATGCCCAGTGTCATCCCCGAGGCCAGACCGACGTGGCGCGGCAGGTAGCGCTGTCCAAGCGCGACGAGAGGGCTGAAGCACAGGCTCGACCCGATGCCCATCGGCAGCAGCAGCGCCAGAGCCAGCCAGGCGCGGTCTGTTATCGTGAACAGCAGCAGAGACGGCAGCAGCAGGCAGAACGACAGCCGCACAGCTCTCCGGTGCCCGAGACGGTCGGACAGACGGCCGCCGAGAAGCGAGCTGAACGCACCGGCGGCGTAATACACGCTTAAAAAAGCGCTGCTGAGGGCTTTCGACTGGCCGTGGACGGCCGTCAGATAGAGCACAGTGAACGTGTTGATGCCGCTGTTGACGATCGAGCGGGCGAACACGAGCGAGCTGAGTTTTGCGAACTCGCGCCAGCTGTCACGGCCGCTGCGGGCGGCAGACGTCTTCGGACCGGCCGCGGCGAAATCGCACCCGGCGAAAAAGACGGCATAAGCGGCCGCGAAGACCAGCGGCGGAAGCAGGAAGACGAGCGTGCCTTTGAGCCCGAACAGCGCGATCGACGCGCCGGCCATCGCCGGCCCGACCGTGAAGCCCATGCTGCCGCCGAACGAGAACACGCCGAGATTTGCGCCGCGGTCGCGTTCCGTCGAAAGCGCGTTGACGAGCATCGCCGCCTGCGGGTGGAACATGGCGATCCCCATGCCGCTGACGATGACAGCCGCGCACAGTCCGCCATAGCCCGATACCAGTCCCGTCGCCGCCATGCCGCCGCCGGCCATGCAGACGCCGAGCAGCATCACCCACGGCCGCGACTTCTGGTCGCTGAGCCAGCCGAACAGCGGCTGAATGAGCGAGCCGGCGATGTTCGACACCATCACGAGCGTGGCCGCGGTCGCGTAATCAAAGTGATAAGCCGCGATCAGGTAGGGCAGCAGCGCCGCCAGCGTGCCCTGATTCACGTCCGAGCACAGATGTCCCAGCGAAAGCGCGTAGCGGGCGTATTTTGAACGGTTCATGACTTCTTCCTCCATGCTGATATCACGAGTTTTTTGAAAGTGCGGATAAAATTATACGCTGTCGGTCCGTTTCTCTCAACGGGCAGGCAGCGTATTTTTGCAGATTGCAGCCGACAGGCGGTTAGCCGGCGATGGAGAGGAAAACGCAGAGCCAGTGCGCTGCGACGCCGGCGCACAGGCCGCCGATCGTGTGGCAGAGGATGGCTTTGCCGATGAGGTGTTTGCAGTTCAGACTGTCCATCATCGAGGCGTGCGTGCTCAGGTAGCCGCTCCAGCACATGCACAGCGCCGTGAACACGGCGATGTCGCCGGGGCTGACCAGGCCGCGCGAGATCAGATTGGCCGTCATGCTGATGGCCGCCCCCGCTGTGCCGAGCGCTGTGACGGGCACGCCGATGGCCTCGGGCGAGGAGAAGCCAAACAGGGGTTTCAGGATAAAGTCGATCTTGTCGGCCAGGCGCGGCAGCAGCATGATGCCTTCGTATGCCTTGCCGGTGTAGATGCCGCCCTCGGCCGGCCCGTTGATGAGCATCATCACGAGCGTGCAGATGACGAGGACGCCGGGAATGATGCTGAGTCCCATCTTCACTCCGGTGTGTCCGCCGTCGAGCACTGCCGCGATCATGCGGCTGCCGAAGCCGCCTTCGCGGATGGGACGCATGCCCGGAGGCAGCGGACTGGCCGTGCCCTCGTGCGCGCCAAGCGGCTCGTCGCCGAACGCGCGGCGCGTGAAGATCAGCATCAGCCGCGTGCTCACCACGCTGCCCGCGACCGCGCCGGCCAGGCCGATCAGCACGGGGACGCCCAGCGGAGTTCCCATGGCCGGCGAGAGACTGTACATGTAAGTGCAGACGATCAGCCCCATGCCGAACGCCGTGCCCAGATTGGTGAGAGCCGGAAACTGATACGCCTTGAAGTAGCGGCGGAAGTGCCGGTCGTCGGCCAGCGCCAGGATGGCAGGATTGTCCGACAAAAACGTCGTCACCACACCCAGCGCCGCCGCGCCGGGGAGCCCGTACACAGGACGCATCAGCGGCTGGAGCAGCCGGTTGGCCAGCGAGACGAAGCCGAATTCTGACAGCAGCGCCGAGAGCGCGCCCATGATCACGCACACGGCCGTGATGTAGAGCACCGTGTCGAGCAGCAGCTGATAGGCCGTCTTCATCATCGTGTTGAGCGTGTTCGCCAGTCCCATGCGGGTGACGAACAGCGCGAAAAACGCGGTAAATACGACGGGGAACAGGAACGTTTCAAGCGACAGTTCTTTTTTCAGCAGGACCTCTTTTTCCTGCGGCTTGGGATCCATGGTATGACCTCCGAATAATATTCAAAAAGGAGCGGCGCTCTCCGGGGGCATTATACGCCCGAAAAGCGCCGCCGAGAGGGGACTAAGGAAACGCTGATTAATTCGCCCGCGCCCCACCGGGCCTTTCGCCGATTGGCTGCTCGCGAAGCTCATCAACATAGCCCCGCTATGCCTCTTCGCTTCGTTCGCGCCAATCGACGAAATCCCCTGGCGGCTCATCGGGCTCATTTAATCAGTGTCTCCCTAGTTCTTTTTCGTGATCGCGGACACGACGATCAGCAGGATCACAGAGACGGGGAAGGCGACGAGCATCGTGGCAAGACCGTAAGGCTGCCCGGCGATCTGCCAGCCGATCGTCAGGGCCGTGCCGCCGACCATCGACGCGATGCCGCCCCACTTGGTGACTTTGCCGGGGCAGACGACGCTGGCCAGCAGCGAAGGCGTGATGCCGGCGCCGGCGATCGTCATCGACCAGTACTGAATGGCGAGGATGCTGGGGAAGAATTTCAGCAAAAACAGCGACGCCGCGCCGCAGATGACGATGGTCAGCTTGGTGACGAA
>JAGAYQ010000296.1 GCA_017940445.1 Pyramidobacter sp.
CCGCAGATGACGATCGCCAGGCTGCTCATCGCGCCTTCTGTCTCGCCCATCTGTATTGCCTTGGCCGTGCCCATCGCGTGCGATGCCGAGCCGATCGCCAGACCGCGCGAGATCGCGTGTTTCACGTGGAACAGCTTGCACAGCGGCTCGGCGAAGATGTTGCCGAACAGGCCCGTGACGAAGATCGCCGCCATCGTCATCGCCGGGTTGCCGCCCATCTCGCCCGACAGCGCCATGCCGATCGCCGTGGTGATCGACTTGGGCAGCAGCGTCACATACTCAGCGTGCGAGATGCCGAACAGCATCGCCATCACGAGGATGCCCGTCAGGCTTGAGAGCACGCCCATGCACAGGCCGAAGGCGATCGCGCCGGGGTTTTTCTTCAGCTCGTCCAGCTTCTGATACAGCGGGATGGCCAGCGCGACCGTGGCCGGGTTGAGGAACCAGGTGAGGTATTTGGCGCTCTGATAGTACGACTCCTGCCGGATGTCGAAGATCACCAGCGTCGCGATCACGATCGTCATCGCGATCAGCAGCGGGTTGAGCACCGCCAGCTTGAGCCGCTTCTGGATGGCGCAGCCCAGCCAGAACGCGCCCAGGCTGAACACGGCCCCCAGCGTCGCGGAACTGGCGAAGAGACTATCCATTCTGAGCCTCCCCTTTCTTTGCCCTGCGGTCGAGCAGGAGATCCGTCGCCTTGCCCGTCAGGCCGAGGACAAGCACCGTGGAGACCAGCACGATCGTCACGAAGGGCACGAAAAAGCTTTTGATCTGCGCCCAGTAGGCGATCAGCGTTGTCGCCGGCGCGATGAACATCACCGGCATCACCTCGATCAGGAAATTGCCGGCGTCTTTCACCTGCTCGACGCGCACGACCCCGAAAATCAGCAGCAACAGCAGGATCACCAGACCGTAGATGCTTGCCGGCACCGGCAGGGGAATAAGAAAACGCATCAGTTCGCCGGCTGCTGTCGCCGCGAGGATGATGCTGCACTGGCGCAGAAATTTCATCGACTTTCACCGCTTTCATCAGAATTGCTCTCGTTTTGGGACGAGAATTCTGAACATTATAACAGTCTTTTTCCTCAAAGGGAATACGCTTCCCGCGAAAAAAAGCTTGCGCATCTTTGCCCGGCGCGGTAGAGTAAATGTGAAAAACACACTTTTGGGGGGAAATAATCATGAAAGCACTGTTTGTCAACGGAAGCCCGCGCAAGAACTGGAACACGCACAAAATGCTCGAAAGCGCCGCGAAGGGTGCGGCCGAAGCCGGGGCGGAGACTGAGATCGTCCACCTCTACGACATGGCCTTCAAAGGCTGCGTCAGCTGCTTCGCCTGCAAGGTGAAAGGCAATCGCACGAACGGCCTCTGCGCCTTCCGCGATCCGCTCACGCCCGTGCTCGAAAAAGCGAGAGCCGCCGACGTGATCGTCATCGGTTCACCCGTCTATTTCAGCTATCCGACCGGCCCTACGCGCTCGTTCCTGGAGCGCCTGATGTTCCCCGTGCTCGCCTACAAGACCGAGGGGCGCCGCATCCTCAAGCGCACCGTGCCCACCGCGATGATCTACACGATGAACTGCACCGAGGAAATGATGCCGAAAGTCAACTATCCTGTGCTGCTGTCGGCCAATGCGGGCGCGCTGGAGATGCTCTTCGGCTACAGCGAGACGCTGTACAGCTGCGACACCATGCAGTTCACCGACTATTCGCGCTACGACGTGACCCTGTTCGACGGCGATCACAAGGCACAGCACCGTGAGGAGCAGTTCCCGAAAGACCTGCAGAACGCCTTCGGTCTCGGCAAACGCCTGGTGCAGAAAGCGGTCGAAATGAATCAGTAAGTTTTTGTTCTTTGTGGAACAATAATAATCGGCTTCGCGCAGCGGAATAATTTTCCGGATGCGCGAAGCCGATTTTTTTGCGGCAGATGTTCTACGTGAAACGACTCTTTTTAAAGAAAAAGTTTTTGCTGCTTCGAAATCAATCGATCACGACAAGCTCATATTTGCGGCTGCCGAGGCCGATCTTCTCCGCCGCTTCCAGCGTATGCAGGCCGTTGCGCGAGGTGACGCGCTCTTTCAGCTTGGCGCTGTCAGGCGCTTTCCAGACAAGGTCGATGCACGCCTGGTCCAGCGCGACAGGATCGGTCGAAGCCAGCACGCCGATGTCGTGCATGTCCGGCTCGTTGGGATTGCCGTCGCAGTCGCAGTCCACCGACAGCCGGTTCATCACGTTGATGTAGGCCATGCGCCCCGGCCGTGCGTCGGCCACCGATTTTGCCGCGTCCGCCATCGACTCGAGGAATTTGTCATGCTCGCCCTGCCAGGGATTCGTTGTGCTCGTGGCGCCTGAATGGATCCACGCCTTGCCCATCGCTGAGGCCATGCCGATGCTGATGTTCTTGATCGCGCCGCCGTAGCCGGCCATCGCGTGACCCTTGAAATGGCTCAGCACCAGATACGAGCCGTAGTCATTGAAGCTCACGCCGACATAGTTCTCCTTCAGCACCGAGCCGCCTTTGACCGGCAGCTTCAGCGAGCCTTTTGCGTCCTGGATGTCGACCGGGGCGATCGCGGTGAAACCGTGCTCCTTCGCGACCTTCATATGGCTGGCAGTCTCGCTGCGTGCGCCGCGGTAAGCCGTGTTGCACTCGACGATCGTGCCATTCACCAGCTGTACCACATCCTTCACCAGGGCCGGACGCAGATAGTTGCTTGCTGGCGGCTCGCCCGTGCTCAGCTTGACGGCCACCTTGCCCTCGGGCGTCCAGTTCATCGCCTTGTACACCGCCACCAGCCCCGCAGGCGTGATGTTCTTCGTCATGTACACCTTCGGCACGTCAGCGAATGCGCACGACGCCAGCGCTAGCACAGCAGCAGCGAAAGCCAGACGGAAATGTTTCATCAAAACCACTCCTTACAAATGAAAAGTGAAACTATTGTACCCCCCTGGAGCGCGGTCCAGGTCAAGGGCGTTCAGGGGAAAACGCTGCCGCAGTGGAATTATGACGACACTAATCATAGAATTTGGGATAATAATATATAACAGTTGTCATTGAGAATTTCTCATCGGGAGGCGGAAGTTCATGAAAAAATTCGCTGCTGCATTGCTGGCCGCGCTGACGGCGCTTTCGGGAACGGCTTTTGCGCGTTCCGTCGTCCTCGAGCGGGGGACGGAAGTGCAGATCCGCGTGGTAGAGCGCATCAAGTCGAACAAGGTGAAAAAGGGCCAGGTGCTGACGTTCGTCGTTGACAAAACTGTGCACGATGCGAACGGCTTTGCCGCTGTCGCAGCCGGGGCGCCCGCCTACGGCACAGTGACGGGCGCTTCGAAGGCGGGCATGTTCGGCAAGCGCGGAACTCTGGCGATCACGATCGACCGCGCCGTTGCCTGGAACGGCAAGGATGTGCCGCTGACGAGCACTGCGTCGGACAAGGGCGACAACAACACGGCCGTCGTGGCGACGGCCGCTCTGTTCGTGAGCGCTCCGGCGATCTTCTTCCGCGGCAGCAATGCGGTGATCGAGTCGGGCACGATCATCCGCGCCCAGGTCGCCGAGCGCACGCCCCTTGGAGAAGACTCTGAGCACAGCGGCACGATCCGCAGGGTAAGATAATAATGCTGCCGGCACAAAAAAACGGCGCTTCGGGATCATTTTCCGGAGCGCCGATATTTTTTGTGCGGTGGTTCATGCGGAACAGATTAAAACGGATCGTCGTCGTAGCCGTCGTCGTTCAGTTCTTTGTCGGTCTCGGTGAGGATGGCGAGGGCGTTCAAAACGCGTGTCCAGCCGATGACGGGCACAAGCTGCGTGAGCGCGGAGATCAGCGCGGCGCGGTCGTTTCCGGCGGCG
>JAGAYQ010000297.1 GCA_017940445.1 Pyramidobacter sp.
CGGAGACGCCGATGATCTTGTCAGGCCCCAGCTTGGCCCGTGCGGCTTTCATGTCCATGTCGTCCTGGCCGACGTGCACGCCGTCAGCGTCGCAGGCGAGCGCGAGTTCGACGTCGTCGTTGATGATCAGCGGCGCGCCGTATCGCGCGCAGACTTTTTTCAGCGTCACGGCTTCGGCGAGGAATGCCGTGCGGTCAAGATTCTTCTCGCGAAGCTGGACCATCGTCGCGCCGCCCTGAAGAGCTTCTTCGACAGCCTGCGCGAGCGGCTTTTCACCCAGATCGCGCCGGTCGGTGACAGCGTAGAGCAGCAGCGTGTCCCGTAAGCGGTTGTTCATATGCGTGCCTTCTTTCGTATCTTTTTTCCAAAAAATGAGGGAGAAGCCGCGCCTGCGGTTTCTCCCTCATGTGACAGCCGGTCTTCCTTCGGCGGGATGGTCCGCATCAGGTTCAAAGGGTCGAAGCGAACGCTTCCTCTCAGCCCGTTCGGGCTCCCCCGCGATGTGCTGTTTATTTTATAGCGTTGGGGCGTGTCCCGTCAAGAGCGCAGGACTTCTTCGAGCCGGCCGTCGCTCCAGACGATCACGAGCGTGCCGGAGGAAACGGAGACGACGGCTTCGGCGCCGGTGAACTCGTTGCTGACGCCGAGCGCGACGGAGCTGGTCAGCACGGCGTCCTCAAGCGGATATTTCAGTCCGCGCAGCGTCACGCCTTTGGCCGGTGCGTCGAGGCAGAAGACGGAGATGTAGCCTGTGTGCGCGGACGAAAAGCGGATCTCGCCGTCGGTCACGGCGGTGACGGTCTCGCGCTCGCCGATTAAAAGTCCGCGCACGCCGTGCTTTGACAGGTACATCAGCGCCTGTACGTTGGCGAGCGTGTGCCCAAGCCTGCCGCCGAGCCCGCCGAGCAGGGCGAAGCGTGCACAGCCGCGGCGAAGCCCTTCTTTGACGGCGAGCATCATGTCGGTGTCGTCCTTCTCAGGCGGGTAGGTCAGCACGTTTTCGCATTTCGGCACATGCCCGAGCGAATCGAAGTCACCCAGCGCGAGGTCGGTTTTTGCGCCGATGCGTTGCAGATGGGCGAGGCCGCCGTCAGCGGCGATCACGAAGTCGCCGGGGCGGGGCGTGAAGGCAGGCGGCCAAAAGTCGCCCGCGCCGACGATCCAGCAGACGGCGCTCATGAAGCGGCCTCGGTGACGGGAGCTTCGGAGGCGTCGAGGGCAGGATCGGGCTGCGTGTCGTCGGATGCCGGCGGCTCGGGGCTGAACTTGCTCATGTCGGTCTTGCCGTAGAGCTTTTGATACACGTAATAGTTGCGCATGACGTTTTTCACGTAGCCGTTGGTCTCGCGGAAAGGCACGGCTTCCATCCAGGCGTCCATGTCCCAGTCGGCCCGCTCGGCGTTCCACTTTTTGACGTTGCCGCCGCCGGCATTGTAGGCTGCGGCAACCCATTCCAGATGCTTCCAGGCGGCGATCAGACCGGCGATGTGATGGGCGCCCATGTTGATGTTGTCATGCACGCCGTAGAGTCTGTACTTTTTCAGCTTCATGCGCCGCGCTTCGCCGGCCGCCGTGGAGGGCATCAGCTGCATCAGTCCGGCGGCGCCGACCCAGCTGGAGACGGTGGGATTGAAGCCGCTTTCCTGCTTCATGATCGACCAGATGTAGAGCGGATCGACGTGATATTTTTTCGCTGCCGCCTCGACGGTGGAACGGAACGGACGCGGATAGATGTATTCAAGCAGCTTGCGTGAGACAGACGGCCCCGCCATGAACTCTTCGGCCACGCCGTGGAGGTCGCGGTAGACCTGCCAGTCAAGGCCCAGCCACTGCGCCATGCGGGCGCGGTGCGCACGCTCGCGCACGCTCTCGGCGTTTTGCAGCAGCATGTGCGCGTGCGTGACAAAGCCCCATCTCTCCAGCTCCGTCGGACGGCCGGGCTGCAAGGCTGCTGGCAGCGGCGTGTCGGTGATCTTCAGCGATCCTTCCGGCTCGGTCAGGAAGGCGTAGACGGTGAGGGCGTGCTTTTTGAGCAGCTGTTCGCGGAGCTCCTTCGCCTGCTCGGGCTGATGCAGATCTTCGTGCGCTTTCGCCCGCCAGTAGAGGATCTGGGCCGACGTTGCGTCGGCGCCGCGCCAGTTTTTGAGCGCGCCTTCGGGATCGCCGGCGCGGTAGCGGGCCCAGCCGCGGTCCCATCTCAGCCGGTTGGCGCGTCTGCCTGTCGGGAAGCGCTCAAGGTACTCGTCGCGGGCCTCGTCGGCTTTCTCCCAGCGGCTGACGGCCAGCGTGTAGAGCGCCTGCTTGGCGATCTCCGTGTTCTTGTTCTGACTCATCTCCTGCAGGGCCGCGAGCGCCTTGGCGTGCGCCTTGCCTCCGATCATCAGCCGCAGGCGTCCCATGCCTCGGGCCATGTACTCGCTGTCCTTTTTCAGGACCAGCTTTTCCAGCAGCGGCTCCGCTTCAAGCGAGCGGTCCATGCGCTGGAGCGATACGCACAGGTAGTAGGTGCCGGATTCGCCGTAGGGGGCGTTGAGCTTCAGCCGGCTGAGATTGGCGACGGCGGTCTTGTGGTCGCCGCGCAGATGGGCGGCATAGCCGAGGCGGTAAATCTTCTGCGGACTGTCGGGCGCTTTCGCGGCGAGCTTCAGCGCGGCGGCGTTCTGCGGCTCCAGACGCAGCAGCGACAGTGCGTCCGTCGGCGAGAGCCGGCCGATGCTGAGCAGTTCACGGCAGACGGTGCCGCGGCGGGCTTTGTCGGAAGAGAGGTCGAGCATCCGGCGCAGCCATTTTTCCTTCTCGTCTTTGTTCTCCGTCAGTCGGACAAGCGCGTACATCGCGTAGAATTTAGCCAGCGACGGCGCGCTTTTGTCGCGCCAGAGGGCGATGGCGGTGCCGTAGGCCTCCTGGGGCTTTTCGGTGCGCTCCTGCGCCAGCGCCATGAGCAGCCGCGCGTAAGGGGCGACGCTGCGCGGGTAGCGCGTGCCCACGCGCTCCATCAGTTCGAGCGAACGGGCATACTGCTTCTGGTACCACAAGGCGTTGGCCGCCAGCGACAGCGCACGCGGCGTGAGCTTTTCGCCGCTGTTCAGCAGCGCCTCCATGCCCTTCCAGTCGCGGGCCGCGAACAGTTTTTCTGCCTGGCGCTCGACCGCGGGCACGGGGGCGGGGACGTTTTTTCCTTTGCCGGCGGCGAAGGCCGTCGCCGCAAATACCGTCAGAGCGGCCGCAGCCGCGAAGATCTTTCTGATCACTGCATACCTCCTGCTGGAGCCGGATACGCCGGCTCTTTTTGTATCATTATCCCCGAAATGCCGGGGCAGTGTCGCGCAAATCGACGATCTCTATTATAATATTTGTGAAGGTTTTTGTGAAAGAAGGAGGACGCGGACATGATCTCTAAGGGGCTTATGGAACTTATTTTTTCGGCGGCGAGCATCGAGCGCTGGAACGATCATCCTCGCACGCCGCAGTTCACCGAGCTGGACAAGCAGGCGCACAAGGCGATGATCGCCTATTTCATCGCCCGCGCCGAGGAGGAGCGCGGCCGTGCCGTGAACTGGGACCGCATCATCCGCAACGGCGCGTTCAGCTTTCTGCACCGCGTGCTCGTCACGGACATCAAGCCTCCGATCTTTCACCGCCTTATGGCTGATCCGGAGCAGCAGCGCCAGCTCAACGCCTGGGTATACAGCCAGCTCGAACCGCTGCTCTCGCCCGTGAGCGGGCCTCTGCGCGAACAGTGCCGCGAATATCTGGAGAGCGCGCCCGAGACGTTCGAAGACCGCATCCTCGGCGCGGCGCACTACATCGCCACCCGGTGGGAATTCGGCTTCATCTATTACTGGAGCAAGCCGCTGTACGGCATCGAAAAGACCCGGACGGAGATCATGGACGAGATCGAAAAGTACCGCGACCTGGCGCTGGTCGAGGAGATCCTCTCCGAACCGGCCGATCAGGGATTTTCCGCGCTCGTCAGCCTAATCGGACAGCTCCAGTTCCAGAAGCGCTGGGCGCAGATCCAGCGGCTGCCGGCCACGTCGGTGCTCGGCCATCTGCTCGTCGTCGGCCTGCTGAGCTGGCTCATCGCCACCGAGATCGGGGCCGGTCCGCGCCGGCGGCGCAACGACTTTTACGGCGGACTCTTCCACGATCTGCCCGAAGTGCTCACGCGCGACATCATCTCGCCCGTCAAGCGCTCTGTCGTCGGCCTCGACGGCCTGATCAAGAACCTCGAACGCCAGGTCATCGAGGAAAACCTGTTCCCGCTGCTGCGTCCTTCGTGGCGGGAGGACGTGCTCTACATGGTCATGGACGAGTTTGAAAACCGCGTGCGCGTGAACGGCGAAGTGCGCCTCATCGACCGCGATCTGACGCTCGAAGAAGGCAGCGACGAGATGGACCCCGTCGACGGCCGGATCATCGAAGTGTGCGACAAGCTTTCCGCCTACATCGAAGCCAAAGAGTCCATCCGCATCGGCATCCATCCCGCTCAGCTCGAAGAAGC
>JAGAYQ010000298.1 GCA_017940445.1 Pyramidobacter sp.
AAGAACGGCGACATTACCGCAGATATTACCGTGCAGGATGGAAAAGCTGACTTGGGCGGGAATAGTATGCCCCGCATCATCTATACGGATGACAATGGAACCCATCAGGTAGCCACTATGGAAGATGGCATGAAATACGGTGGTGACACAGGCAACGTCATTGCCAAGAAGCTGAACGAACAGCTGGACGTGAAAGGCGGTATCACGGATACGACGAAGCTGTCCAACAACAACATCGGCGTAGTGTCTGACGGTGACGGTACCCTGAACGTGAAGCTGGCGAAGGATCTGCAGGGCCTGAACAGCGTGACCACGAACACCCTGACGGTTCCGGCAGCTAACGGCGACATAGTCATCAACAGCGACGGTATCAACGCAGGCAACAAGAAGATTACCAATGTAGCGGCCGGTACGGACGACACGGATGCGGTGAACATGAGTCAGCTGCGGCAGGCGACGGCCAACGCGGTGCTGTACGACAATGACGACCGCACGACGGTGACGCTGAATCCGGGCGGAAGCACGACGAAGATCACGAATCTGAGCAAGGGCGCCGTGAACAAGGACAGCACTGACGCGATCAACGGCAGTCAGCTGTACGGCGTGGGCAAGGCGATCTTCGGCGATACGGAGTTCGTGGACAACGAGGGCAACATCAAGGAATTCTCGATCACGTATCAGGACGGCAACACGTACAGCAGCGTGTATGATGCTCTGTATCACACGGACAAGACTGTGAGCGGCATGAAGGAGAGCTTCACCACCCAGAAGCTGACGGTGAACGGCGACTCGAACTTCAACGGCGATGTGACGGTGAGCGGCAAGTTCACTTCGAACGGGCCGGCTGTGTTCAACGACACGGTGACGATGAACAAGGGTCTGAAGGTAGCCGACGGCAACATCGACATGAGCGGCAAAAACAGGATCGTCAATCTGGCGCCCGGACAGGACGACGGCGACGCGGTGAACGTAAGTCAGCTGAAGAGCGTGGCTTCGAGAAGCGATGCGATGTTCAGCGAGCTGGACCGCGGCATCCGCCGCGCGGGCGCGCGCGCAGCAGCTCTGGCCGGTCTGCATCCTCTGCCCTACGACGAGGACGCGCCGACGACGTTCACGGCAGCGGTGGGCAACTACCGCGGCGAGACGAGCGTAGCGCTGGGTATGATGCACCACTTCGACCGCGATACGCTGTTCAGCGTGGGGGGCACGGTGGGCAAGGAACCGATGCTGACGGCTGGCATCTCGCTGCGTCTGGGCCGCTATGACGAGCAGGTGATCGAGGCGAGAAAGCGCAAGCGCCGCGCTGCCGCCGAGAAGAACCGTCTGGTTGGCCAGATCTCGACGCAGGCTGTTCAGATCGAGAAGCAGAAGGAAGAGCTCGAAGCGCTCAAAGCTCGTCTCAACGCGATGGAGAAAAAGATCAAGTAATCATGACTCATGAGTAATTAAAAACCCCCGCGGTGTGGATTGCGTTCTCTATGAAACGCTCCCGCCGCGGGGGATTTTTTTGTGGAAATGACTTTTTTAGCCCAAACGCAGATCTACATTGAATGATGGGGTAAAACTGCACTCTATGCACATGCGGGGCGGGCCATGGGGCGCCCCGCAGGGTACTTGTATTCCCATTCGAAGATACTATAAAAACATCCCCCGCGGGGGCAAACTGTTCCATTAGGAACACGATTCGCCCCGCGGGGGTGTTCATTACTCATTATAAATTACTCATTGTTCTTCATCCACGCCTGCCGTGCTGGAGGGCATGAAGAGGACTTTGATCGTCGAGATCATGATGTAGAAGTCGAAGATCAGAGAGAAGTGCTGGATGTAGAGCAAATCGAGCTTGACTTTGTCCTCAAAGAGGGTGTTGTAGCGGCCGAAAACCTGGGCGTAGCCGGTGAGGCCGGCTTTGACTTTGAGGCGGTAGCGGAACTCGGGATAGGTGCGGCAGTACTCCTCGGTCAGTTCGGGGCGCTCGGGGCGCGGGCCGACGATCGACATATCGCCCTTAAGGATGTTGAACAGCTGCGGCAGTTCATCGATGCGGAGCATCCTGATCCAGCGGCCGACGGGCGTGATGCGTGAATCGAGGCTGGTGGCCAGCTCGGGGCCGCGCTTTTCGGCGTCGACGACCATGCTGCGGAATTTCATGAGCTGGAATGTGCGTCCGCCCTGGGTGAGGCGGGTCTGGCGGAAGATGACAGGCCCGCCGTCGTGGATGCGGATAGCCGCGGCTGTGATGAGCATGACGGGGCTGAGGACGATCAGGCCTGCGGCCGAGCCGACGATGTCGACAAGCCGCTTGATGATACGCTGTTCGCTGGTCATCTGGCGGTTGCGGAAGAGGAACGCGGGGATGTCGTCGATCTGGCAGCGGTCGGCGCACTGGACAAAGATCTCGTCCACGTTGGGGATCATGAGCAGGCGCTTGTTGGTCTCATAGCAGTAGCGTATGACGCGCACGCGCATGTCGTGGCTGCCGTGGCCGAACATGAGCACCAGGGGCTGGCCGTCGATGGCGCGGGCGATGCGTTTCCAGCCGTCAGTCTCGTGGCAGTAGGCGGCGATGCGGTAGCGGCGGCTCTCTTTGAGGAATTTTTTGAGCACGCGCCGATCGTCCTCCGGGTTAGCGAGGATCGCGAGCGCCGCGCGGGGCGGCCGCAGCTTGAAATAAATCGCGTTGCCGGCGATATAGATGAGCACGCCGGAAGCCATCTGCACTGCCGTGAGCAGCAGCATGGGCGGCAGGGAAATGAAATGATGCAGCATCAGGCTGAGCTGAGCCCAGCCTGTGAAGTTGGCGAGGACGATAGCGAGCGCGTAGGAATAGATGAGCTCGCGCAGGCGCAGAACGCCGATGGCATAGGCATTGTATGACACGCTGAGGGTGACGAAGACGAGGAAGTGGATGACGCCGATGACGTAGTTGTCCTTGAAAAGCAGGCGCGGCACTTCATAAAACATCTTGAACGTGCCGACGTACAATCCGACGGCAGCGACAACAAGAAGTATTTTAAAGACGAACATGACCGTTTTTCTGAATTTTTTCATGAAACCGTTCATGAAGTTCACGTTCCGATCGTGGGAAATTTTATAGAAAAGCGCAAAACAGCCGCACTTGATGACAATTTTTCTTGGTATATCTTAGCACAAAATGAAAGCAAACGGCACTCTCGTTTAGCAAAAGTCATAAAAAGTTTTCGCTTCGGTGATGAGTACAATCAAGCCTCACACTTGCCGCAGTTGGAACAGCCGGAACAGAACGGCCGGCTGCCGCAGGTGTCGCAGTGAGCGCGGAAAAACGGCGCGCAGCGCTCCTCGTCGCTGAGAGGAAATCCCAGGGGTGTGCGCAGGTCGAACGAGTGGGCGCGCCCTTCGAAGCTGACGCC
>JAGAYQ010000299.1 GCA_017940445.1 Pyramidobacter sp.
GAGGTCGTACTTCTTCTGGTTGCCGACAGCCAGCTCGGCAAGGCGGCGGGGGCTGCGGTCGCGGTTGGGGAAGTGCATCCACATGCTGTAGGGCGTGCGGTCGTTCTCCTTCATGGCGATGGCGTTTTCGATTCTCTGCTTGTGCGTGAACATGAAATTACCTCCTGGGGGGAAAATAGTTGATTTTTAATTCAAAGCAGACACGAAGGCCCTAAGACACAAAGGAAAAAACTAAAAAATCGTTTTTCCGCCGCGAAGCGGCGCCAAAATCTTTGTGTCTTCGTGCCTTTGTGTCTTTGTGTCGGCTTTGAACCTGTTATGAAGTTAAAAGCGGGATCACGTGGCGCTGGCCTGGCTCTGGCCGGTCATGGTGGGAAAGAGGGTGAAGGACTGGTCGGCGGGGGGCGGCTCGATCGTGCCGCGCAGCAGCGCGTCGATCCTGCGCACGGCCGACATCATGTGCTCGTGCAGCAGCAGCGTGGCTTCGACCACGTCGTGAGCGCGGCAGGCCTGCAGGATGGCGTCGTGCGAGCGGAAGGCGCGCTCCTGCACGTGCGGCTGGGTGATGTCCATCTGCACGTAGCGGTCGACTTTGTTGTACTGCGACTCGATCAGCTCCAGCAGTCTGGGCTTGTTCGCGATGCGGTAGAGCGACTGGTGGAACTCCCAGTTCGTCTTGCGGCTGCGCTGCTCAGGCGGCGTCTGTGTCGAACGGAGCAGCAGGTCGCGCACTTCGCGCGCAGACTCGTCGGTGATGTTGTGTACGACGGAGCGCAGGATCAGCGACTCCAGCGCGTAGCGGATCTCGAAGATCTCGTGCAGCTCTTCCAGCGAAAAGGCGGCGACCACGGCGCCCTTGTAGGGGATCAGCTTCACCAGCCCTTCGCTGGAAAGCTGCATCAGCGCCTCGCGCACGGGGATGCGGCTGACTTTGTACTTCTCGGCCAGGTCCTTCTGAAGCAGCTGCTCGCCGTCGGCGTAGCGCCCGGAGAGGATGTCGCTGCGCAGGCTCTGATAGACGCGGCCGTTCATCGTCGTTTTCGGTTCAGTTGCGGATGTCATGACAGCGTCGCCTTCTTTCGCGCAAAGTCGAGAGCGCGCGCGTACGTGTCCGCGTCGGGACAGTACACCGTCGCCAGCGTGCCGAAGCGGCCGCGCAGCTGGAACGCGCTCATGCTCTTCAGCTCGCGCACGCCCTTCACATCGGCCCAGCTCACGTCTTTGACGGCGCTGCGCGCGGGGCTGATCTGCTCATCCACGGGGAACGGACGCGTGCGGAAGATGCCGCCCTCGCGAATGGCGCCGCGCATCGTCTCGAGGAAGACGCCGTTTTCTTCGAACCGGCAGAGCACGACATAGCCGCGGCGGAAGAACAGCAGGCAGACGCCGAAGTACATCAGCGGGATCAGCGCGGCCGCGTAGGTGGCCAGCGAGCAGGCGGCGGCGATGTGCGAGCTCAGCAGCGGCCCGTCGCCCAGCAGCGCCTGCGCGGCTGCGATCAGCAGCACGGCGGCGAACCAGACGACGACAACGGCCGTGAACAGGTCGATGAGGATGAGCGGATTGGCGAGCACGGGAACGCCGCAGAACCAGCGGAGCAGAGGCCCGCGGCGTTCGCCGTCGTTCGTTTTAGGCATGGCGGACGAGGTGGCCCGTGCAGTGGCAGGCGACGAAATGGTTGGGCTCCACTTCCACCAGCTCAGGAGTCTGCTGTGTGCAGATTTCCTGACGGTACATGCAGCGGCCCGCAAAGCGGCAGCCGGCCGGCGGGTTGACGGGGCTGGGCACGTCGCCTTCGAGGATGATGCGCTGCTTCTTGGGGCCGACGGAAGCGATCGGCACGGCGGAGAGCAGGGCCTGCGTGTAAGGATGCAGCGGCTGCCTGAACAGCGTGCTGTTGTCGGCCTTTTCGACCACCTTGCCCAGGTACATGACGGCCACTTCGTCAGAGACGTAGCGCACGACCGACAGGTTGTGGCTGATGAACAGGTAGGTGTAGCCGCGAGACTCGCGAAGGTCGGCCAGCAGGTTGAGCACCTGCGCCTGGATGCAGACGTCGAGCGCCGAGACGGGCTCGTCGAGGACGATGAACTCCGGGTTGAGCGCCAGCGCGCGGGCGATGCCGATGCGCTGACGGCGGCCGCCGTCCAGCTCGTGCGGGAACGACGTGGTCAGCCGCGAAGCGAGGCCGACGAGGTCCATCAGCTCGGCGACTTTGGCGTCAAGCTCGGCCTTGGACTTGCACGACTTGTTGATGATCAGCGGCTCGGAGATGAGCTGCGAGACGGACATTCTCGGGTTGAGCGACGAGAACGGGTCCTGGAAGACGATCTGCGCGTGACGGCGGAACTCGGCGCGCTTCTCGCCCGAGAACTTGGTGGCGTCCTCGCCGTTGAAGAACACCTCACCGGCGGTCTCCTTGATCAGTCCGATGATGACGCGGCCCAGCGTCGACTTGCCGCAGCCGGACTCGCCGACGAGGCCCAGCGTCTTGCCGCGGGGGATGGTCAGCGAAACGTCGTCCACGGCGTGCAGCAGGCCGCTGGAGACGTTGAAGTATTTTTTCAGATGACGGATGTCGATCAGATTGTCGCTCATAGTCATTCGGCCTCCTTCGCGGGATGCTCAAGGAACTTGTTGCCCGACTCCGGCGTGAGCGGGAAGTGGCAGTCGACGAAGTGGCCGGGCTCGATCTCGCGCATGCCGCAGGCCTTCTCGTGGCAGATGGGCTGCGCGTAGGGGCAGCGGGGCGAGAACGAACAGCCTTTCGGCAGGTTGGTGGGATCGGGCGGCAGGCCGGGGATGACGGCCAGACGGCTGCCGAGCGGGCTTTCCAGCGTCGGCACGGCGTTGAACAGGCCCTGCGTGTAGGGATGCTTGGGATTGGTGTAGAGCGACTTGATGTCGGCGTACTCGACGAGATGGCCGGCGTACATGATCGCCACGGTGTCGCAGGTCTCGGCGACGATGCCGAGGTCGTGCGTGATGAGCAGCATCGAGGTCTTCTCGCTCTGCTGGAGCTTCTTGATCAGCTCCAGCACCTGCGCCTGAATGGTCACGTCAAGAGCCGTCGTCGGCTCGTCGGCGATGATCAGCTGCGGACGGCAGGCCAGCGCGATGGCGATGACGACGCGCTGACGCATCCCGCCTGAGAACTGGTGCGGGAAGTCCTTGGCGCGCTCGGGGCGGATGCCGACGAGGCGCAGCATCTCGATGGCGCGCTCGCGGGCGGCTTCGCCCTTCAGGTTGAGGTGCAGCTGCACCATCTCGGTGATCTGATCCTCGACCGTCATGATCGGGTTGAGCGAGGTCATGGGATCCTGGAAGATCATCGACACGTCGCCGCCGCGCAGACGGCGCTTTTCCGCGTCGGTCATCCTGCGCACGTCCTGGCCGTTGAAGAGGATCTCGCCGCCGGTGATCTCGCCGGGAGGCGTCTGCACCAGCTGGAGGATGGACAGCGCCGTGGTCGTCTTGCCCGCGCCCGTCTCGCCGACGAAGCCGAGCGACTTGCCGCGCTCAAGATGCATGTTCAGGTGATTGACCGCCTTGACCACGCCGGAGTCGGTGTTGAACTGCACGGACAGGTCGCGGATATCGAGAAGGATGTCTTTGTTTTCGGACATGATTTTCACCTTACCGTTTCTGCTTGGGGTCGAGCGCGTCGCGCAGACCGTCGCCGAGGAAGTTGAGCGACAGGATCGTGAACATGATCGCCAGGCCGGGGAAGATGCTCATATAAGCGTTGTTGCGCAGATAGGGGCGCGCCGAGGAGAGCATGCCGCCCCACTCGGGATACGGCGGCTGGATGCCCAGGCCGAGGAAGCTGAGCGTGGCCGCGAAGAGGATGGCGTTGGCGACAGACAGCGTGGACTGCACGATCAGGGGCGCGGCGCAGTTGGGCAGGATGTAGAGGCAGATGATGCGCTTGTGCGAGGCGCCCATGGCGCGGGCCGCTTCGATGAACTCCTGATCCTTGATCGACAGCACCGAGGCGCGCGTCAGTCGCGCGAACTTGGGGATGTAGGTGATGCCGACGGCCACCATCAGGTTGAACAGGCCCGGTCCGAGCACCGACGAGATGACGATCGCCATGAGGATCGTGGGGATGGCCATCTGGATGTCCATCAGACGCATGAGGATGTTGTCGAGCTTGCCGCCGAAGTAGCCGGAGATGGCGCCGATCAGGCCGCCCACCACCAGCGAGATGGACACGGCGATGATGCCGACCTGCAGCGAGATGCGTGAGCCGTAGATGATGCGGCTGAGGATGTCGCGGCCGAACTCGTCAGTGCCGAACCAGTGCACGGCGCTGGGAGCCTTGCGGATCATCATGTAGTCCTGCTGCGCATAGCCGTAGGGCGCGAGCTGCTCGGCGAAGATGGCGCAGATGATCAGCAGGATGAGGATGAACAGCCCGAACAGCGCCAGATAGTTGCGGCGCAGACGGATGAGCGTGTATTTCAGCATCGAGTTGTTTTTCATAGCAGGCACGCTCCTTACTTGACGCGGATACGCGGATCGACCACGCCGTAGAGCAGGTCGACGGCCAGGTTGATGACGCAGTACGAGACGGAGATGAACAGGACGCCGCCCTGGATGATCGGGTAGTCGCGCAGGTTGATCGCCTCGAGCATGAGACGGCCGACGCCGGAGATGGAGAAGATGGCCTCGGTGACGATCGAGCCGCCGAGCAGCGCGCCGAACTGCATCGAGATGATGGTCATGATCGGGATGAGCGCGTTGGGCAGAGCGTGACGCCAGATGACGACGCTCTCCTTCTGCCCCTTGGCGCGGGCGGTCCTGATGTAGTCGGATTTGATGACTTCAAGCATGCTGGAGCGGGTCATCTTGGCAAAAAGCGCCGTGGACGAGCCCGAGAGCGTGACGACGGGCAGCACCATCTCGGAGAGGGTGTCGAAGCCCATCGACGGCAGCCAGCCCAGCTTGACGGAGAAGGCAAGGATGAACAGCAGTCCCGTCCAGAACGTGGGCATGGAGACGCCCAGCAGGATGAAGACGGTGACGACGCTGTCGAGCAGCGAATACTGCTTGATGGCGCTGATGATGCCAAGCGGCAGGCCCATCAGCGTGCTGAAGAGGACGGCGGCAAACGCCAGCCTCATCGTGGTGGGGATGCGGATCGCCAGTTCCTGCGCCACGGGGCTCTTCATGTTGTAGGAGTAGCCGAGGTCGAACTTGGTGACCGCGTTGTAGACATAGCGTCCAAACTGGACGAAGAACGGATCGTTGAGGCCGTGTTCATCGCGGAACGCCTCGATGGCTTCCGGCGTGGCTTCTTCGCCGAGAGCGATGCGCGCGGGATCGCCGGGCGTGAAGTAGAGGATCGTATAAAGGATGAACATGACGCTCAGGACGACGGGGAACAGGATCAGGATCCTTCGGAGAGCATATTTCAGCACGGGAGCATCACCTTTTCTTTAAAAGTCAGCGGAGCGGATGCAGATGTATCAGCAGCAAAAAAGGAACGATAGGGGGGACGGAGTGCGGAAAGAGCAGCGCCGGTTTTGAAGCCGGCGCTGCGTTTTTTTGCAAAAAGCGGCTTACTTCAGGCGCTCCTGCTCGGGGTAGTGCAGATTGGTCAGCAGGTTGATCTTGCCGTCGTAGAGGTCCTCGAGGCCGATCAGGTCCTTCTGGGCGCCGTTGAGCTCGGCGGCCTGGCACAGGTACACCCAGGGGTGCAGA
>JAGAYQ010000300.1 GCA_017940445.1 Pyramidobacter sp.
CAGATGCTGCGCGAGCTCCAGTCGGGCGAGCGCGCCTGCGAAGTGGTGGTGGAGCTGACCAGCCAGGACGACGCCCCCGGCGCCAGGAGCGAATCGCCGGCCGAGATGCGCCGCCGTCGCATGCGCGAAGGCTCGCTGCGCATCTACCGCTCCGACTACGTCGTCGACGGCAGCCTCCAGGTCCCCCTGACCGTCGTCCCGCCCAAGACAAAGCGATAAAAAAACAGCACAGGTCCGCCTCTCCCGGCACGGGAAAGGCGGACCTGTGTTGTTTTACAGACTGCGAAGGAATGCAGCTGTTCCAAAGCGGCCGGGAGTGCCCTAATCCAGCGACGCGAAGAACTCTTCCGGCGGCGGGGTGCGGCGCTTTTGGGCGAAGTCGGTCAGTTCGCTGACGAAGGACAGCACGGCGTGATTGCGGGTGTCCTGATGATAGTAGACGGAGATGGAAAAGGGGAATTCCGGCGCGTCGAGGTAATAGACGAACTGCTCCGGCGCGCCGTCGTCCGATACGGCATTGCGGATGAGCGTGTTGTGGGTGAAGACGGCGGTATGGCCGCAGAACGCGGCGCCGAAGAGGTTTTCGCAGCCGCTCAGGTCCAGGACGGCGGGATTTTCGGGGGCGAACTGTCTCAAAAACTGGCGGCTGCGCTGCGCCACTCTCTTTGCCGAATAGACGAACGGGATGCGCCCGAGGAGTCCTGAAGAGAGGATGCGCTCCTTCTGACGGCTGAGGGGAAGTTCGGAAAAGCCGCGGAGCGTTTCGCTTGGCGACAGGATCGTTTCGATGAATGCCCGGGGGATGGAAAGGCAGAACCAGCTGCGTTCCAGCTCATGCGCGGCGATCGTGGACGGCGGCGTGATCGTGACGGGGACGATGATCAGGTCGAGCTCGCGGCTGAGGAGCTTTTCCTCAAGCTCGTTGTGGTGATACGTCGTGATGCCGACGCTGACTTTGACGGCCGGATACTTTTGCGAGAAGCTGGCGATCACTTCCGGCAGCAGAGTCACGGCGCGCGTCATCGTCGTGCCGACCGTGACGGAGCCGGAGCGAGTGTGGCGGATGTCCGCGATGTCGGCGGCGGCCCGTTCCTCCAGTTCGAGCGCGTTCACCGCGAACTCGTAAAAGCGGCGCCCTTCGGGCGTGAGGACGAGGCCCGATTTCCTGCGCTCAAAGAAGGCCGTGCCGTATTCGGCTTCCAGCTTGGTGAGGTGCGTGGACAGCGCCTGCTGTGTGAGATGGAGCCGTTCCGCCGCGCGGGTGACGTTCAGTTCTTCGGCGGCGATCTGAAAGTACCTGAGCGAGTTGTAATACATCGAAATGCCTCCGGTGTCGGTGATGAGCTGATTATAGCATTGCCGAACAGGCAGGGACAGTTTTCATTTGTCTTTGACCGAAAAATCATTTGTTTTACAGATCAGGGCCGGTATTTTATAAACGTGAGGACGAAATCGACTGCGCGGTCTTTTCTCGAACCGGGTATTGAAAAATATTCTGAAAGGCGGTATATGCACATGTCGTTCAAAAAAATAGCGGCTCTGGCAGTGAGCCTTCTTGTCGCGGTGAACGCGGCTTCTGCGGCCGAACCTGCCGGAGGCAAAAAAGAAAATCTGTTCGCCTGGACGCCGACGGTGGGCGGGGCGACGGTCCGCGCCCCCTTCACCACGCGCTATCCTCAGCGCGGCCATATGGCGACGGTCGGCGACAACCAGCAGTCGGCCGTTGCCGGCTTCAAGATCCTTGCCAAGGGCGGAAACGCCTTTGACGCGGCCGTTGCGATGGCGGCGGTCACCAGCATGACCTATCCTTCGATGAACAACCTGTTCGGCGGAGATGCGATGATCATCGTCTACTCGGCGAAGGACAAAAAGGTCATCACGTACAACGGCACCGGCTGGGCCCCTAAGGCGGCGACGATCGACAAGTACATCGAGATGGGCGGCATCCCCTTCAGCGGCATCAACTCGGTGGAGATCCCCGGTTCGTTCGCCGGCTGGATGGCCGTGCTCCGCGACTACGGCACGATGAAGCTGTCCGACATCTTCGAGCCGGCGATCGACCTCGGCGAGAACGGCTACAGCCTGTCGCAGATGATGGCGCTTCGCGGCAAGGGCGCTCTGAAGTTCCTGAACGAGACGGGCAAGGCCGTCTATGCTCCCAACGGCGAGCATCTCGGCTATGGCGACAAGGTGCTCAACCTCGATTACGCGAAGACGCTGCGCGAGCTCAGCGGCATGAGCTATCAGGAGGCCGAGGACTACGTCTACCGCGGACCGATCGCGAAGGAGATCGTGGAGTTTTCCAAGAGTCTCGGCGGGATGATCGAGTATGAGGATTTTGCCGACTTCCGCGCTGAAAAAGTCGAAGCGCACAGCACCAACTTCCATGGCATCGACGTGTACGTCTGCCCGCCCAACAGCCAGGGCTGGGTGCTGCTCGAGGCCCTCAACCTGCTCGAAGGCTACGACCTCAAGTCTCTGGGGCACAACAGCGCGGCCTATATCGACGTGCTGACGCAGGCGCTCAACCTCGCGCTTGACGACCGCAACAGCTTCATGGCCGATCCCCGCTTCCACAAAAACCCCATGGCGATGATCCGCAAGCCGTATGCTGAAACGCGCCGCAAGGCCATGCACCCCGGCAGGGCGATGGAGGACGTGATCCCGCACGGCAGCGCTGCCGACACGGAGAGCTTCGGTGACGTGTATTTCGGCAAGGGCAAGGACGGCGACACGACGTTCTTTGCCGTCGTCGACAAAGAAGGCAACATCGTCGCCACGACGACCAGCCTCTGCAACCTCTATGGCTCCGGTCTGATGGTGCCCGGCCGCGGCATCGTCCTCAACAACCGCATGACCTACTTCTTCCTCGACACCGAGATGCCCAACTATCTTGAGCCGCACAAGCGCACGATCCAGACGATCACACCCTCGATCGCGCTGAAGGACGGCAAGCCGTACCTCGTCTTCGGCACGCCGGGCGCCGATGTGCAGGAGCAGGCCAAGCTGCAGGTGTTCCTCAACTACGCCGTCTGGGGCATGGATCCCCAGGAAGCCGTCGAGGCGCCGCGCTTCCAGAGCCGCCATCCCGTCACGATCATGGGACACAATACCTATCCCAGAACGCTTCAGATCGAGGGCCGCATCCCTCAGGCTGTCCGCGACGAGCTGAAGGACCAGTACGGCTATGTGATCCAGTCTAAGGGCGACTGGGAGTACATCGGCTACATGAACGCCATCGGCTTCGACGAAAAGAACGGCTTCTGCTCCGCTGCGGCTGAGCCCCGTTCCGACGCGTACGCCGTTGCGTGGTAAAGAGAATATCGCACCTCTGTTCTGCCCCGCTTCGCGGCCGTTCCGGCCCGCAGGCGGGGCAGTTTGATGCACAAACCCCCGTCACGCTTCCGGGAACAGACTCGGAAATGCGACGGGGGTTTTGTGTATGTGTCCGGCTAATCCAGCGACGCGAAGAACTCTTCCGGCGGCGGGGTGCGGCGCTTTTGGGCGAAGTCGAGGAGGGTCCTGACGAGCAGCGGCACGGCGGGGTTGATCGTTTTTTCCGGGGAGCAGAGCAGCACCACGCGGGGCGACTCGGGGGCCTTGATGTAGTAGATGAAGTGGTCGGGCACGCCGTCTTCGACGGCGACGTTCAGCCGGGCCAGCGTGTCGTAGGTGAACACGGCGGCGAATTTGCAGTAGGGCAGGCTGAGCAGGTTTTCGTAGTCGGCGAAGCTGATGATCGAGGCGTTGTGCGGCGCATGACGGGCGAGGAAGGCGCGTCCGTTGCGCGAGGCCCGCGAGCTGCTGAAGACGCAGGGGATGCGTTCCAGCAGGCCGGAGCCGAGCACCTGCTCGCGCTGCGCTCTCAGGGGCAGCTGCATGAAGCTGCGGATGGTCTGGCCGGGGGGCAGGATGGTCTCGACGGCACTTCGCGGCAGGGTCATGCAGAACCAGCCTTCTTCGAGCACGGCGGTGCGCACGGTTGCCGGCAGGGCGGCGTCGAGAGGCGTGACGATCACGTCCAGCTCGTTCTCGACGAGTTTCTGCTCCAGCTCGAAGCGGTGCGTGCTGATAAAGATGTTCAGCCTGATCTTGGGATGCTCGGCGGCGAACTGGGTGAGCGCCTCGGGCAGGATGGTCATCGAGCGGGTCATCGTGGTGCCCAGGCGGATGGCGCCGGTGTAGCGCAGGCGGATCTCGTTCAGCTCATCCGACAGGCGCACTTCGCGCCTCAGCATGGCCGTGGCGTAGTTGTAAAAGTGCTGCCCCTCGGGGGTGAGGACGAGGCCGGTCCTGCGGCGCTCGAAGAAACGGGTGCGGTAGTGCTCTTCCAGCTTGGCGACGGCGCTGGAGAGGGCCTGCTGGGACACGCCCAGCTTCTGGGCCGCGCGCGTCAGGCTGCGCTCCTCGGCGGCGGTCTTGAAATAGCGAAGTTTGTCGAGCGGCATGACGTTCACCTCCACAGCCGTTCATTTCTGCTTCGATTATATCACGCGCGCCGTGCTATAATGGCCGCGATAAAAAGGACGGCGGAGGGCTGTCCGCAAGCGGATCTCGCGCCTGTGCGGAGTTCAGGCGTTTTTTTGAAGGAGGCGTTTTTCATGGATCGATCTGCGCAGACGGAGCGCACGCGCGGCGTGCTCTTCATGATCGTTGCCGGGCTGACGTGGGGATGCAGCGGCACGATCTCGCGCTTTGCGCCGGCCTCGGCGCTGGCCAGTCCGCTGTCGCTGGGATGCGCGCGCGTGGGGCTGGGCGGGGCGATGCTGTGTCTGCTCTCGCTGGCGCTGCGGCGAAATGCGCGCTTTGTGCTGAAGCGTGACGCGCTGTGTGCCGGCGTGTGCTGCTGCGCCAATCAGATCGGCTTTTTCATGGCGATGGACTCCGTCGGCGTGGCTCTGGGCACGATGATCGTCATCGGCTCGTCGATCGTCATG
>JAGAYQ010000301.1 GCA_017940445.1 Pyramidobacter sp.
ACCGTCACGCGCCCCAGAAGATACCCCAGAGAGACGATCAGGAAGATTGTCGCAAAAGTATTCATAACCGAATCCGCGTCCTTTCAACACGACCCCCAAAATTTGCGCCGTTAAGGAGACACTGATTAAATGAGCCTGATGTCCCGCTAGGGGATTTCGTCGTTTGGCAAGGAGAAGCGAAGAGGCATAGCGGTGCTATGTTGATAAGCTTCGACACAGCCAAGCGGCGAAAGGCCCGGCGGGGCGCGGGCGAATTGATCAGCGTCTCCTTAATGAGAAAAATTTCACAGCGCCTGGATGATTATAGCAGACAGGCAGGAAAAAACCAGAACGTGCAAAAATCGAGTGAAAATTATATTTTTTCAAAACTTGCATTCCCCGCGCTGCTTTTAGCATCGTCCCGCAGCCCTGCACCGCGCCAGCACAAGCGACAAGCGCGTGCACAGTAAAAAAGCCGCTTCCCGGCGGGGAAGCGGCTTTTTATTGCAGATTTGCAAAAAGTGATTACGCCTCGGGCTCGATGACCTTCCAGAGGATCGCGGCCACGACGGCACCGGCCAGAGGAGCGGCGATGAAGACCCAGAGGTCGGCCATCGCGGCGCCGCCGGCGAACAGAGCGGGACCAAAGCTGCGGGCAGGGTTGACGCTCGTGCCCGTGAAGTGGATGCCGAAGATGTGGATCAGCACCAGCGTCAGGCCGATGACCAGACCGGCAAACTTGTTGTGGCCCGACTTGGACGTAACGCCCAGGATCGTGAGCACAAACGTGCAGGTCAGCACCGCTTCGACCGCGAAGCTCTTCACCACGTCGCCGTTGAACAGCGCGTTCGTGCCGAAGCCGCAATCCCAGCCGCACAGATAGCCAAGGATGGCCGCGCCGGCCGTCGCGCCCGCGCACTGAGCGATCACGTAGCCGATGAAATCAGCCACGCTCATGCCGCCGGTCAGCAGCACGCCCAGCGAAACGGCGGGATTGATGTGGCAGCCCGACACGTTGCCGATGGAGTACGCCATCGCGACGATGCAGAGACCGAACGCCAGCGCCGTGCCCAGATAGGCGGCGTTGACCGTGGCAGCCTGGCAGCCGAGCACGACAGCCGTGCCGCAGCCGAACAGGACGAGGACCAGAGTACCGACAAACTCAGCCAGATACTTTTTCATGATGATCTTCCTTCTTTTCTGAGAGATTTTGTTGCTGAACTCATTATATCCGACTTTTCCCCTCAGGGCAATTATCAAATGCGCCGGTTTCAGCTGAAACTGCTATAATAATGCAATGATCTTTTATTTAGGAGGAACCACTCATGACCCTTTCCGAACTGTGCATCGGCTGCCGGACGTACCGGCGTTTCACTCAGAAAGCCATTCCCGAGGACGTGCTGCGCGCCTGTCTTGAAAACGCCCGTCTGTCCAGCACGGGTGCGAACGCGCAGACGCTGCGCTTCGTCTGCGTAAAATCGCCTGAGATGGTCGCGAAGATGCAGCCGCTGGTCAAATGGGCGGCCGCGCTGCCGCCGGAGATCGGCACGCCGAAGGCCGGCGAGCAGCCCACGGCGTTCATCGTCATCGTCAAAAAGGCCGGCAGCGGCGCCTTTGCCGACGTGGATGTGGGCATCGCCGCCCACACGATCGTCATGACGGCGTGGGAAAGCGGCGTCGGCAGCTGCATGATGGGCGCGATCAACCGCCCGGAGATCGCCGCCCTGCTCGGCGTCGACGCAGCTGACACGGTGCATCTGGCCGTCGCGCTGGGATACCCCGCGCACAAAAGCACGATCGTCCCCGTGCCCGAAAGCGGCGTTTTGAAATACTACGTCGACGAAAACCGCGATTACTACGTGCCCAAAAAGCCGT
>JAGAYQ010000302.1 GCA_017940445.1 Pyramidobacter sp.
AACAGGCCCGCTATGCGCGCCTGCGCGAGATGATGTTCCGCGGCCAGGCCACGCCCGACGAGATGGCCGAATATGCCGCGCTCGCTGCCGAGCTTAAGCGGCATTAAGGAAACGCTGATAAAATACGTCATCTCCTGCGAAACGCTGCCCGAGGGGCGGGTAGTACGCCTAGGCGCGCACCTTGCGGACCGGTTCCTTCGGATCTGACGCATTTTCTCAGGTTTCCTGTGCGCTCGTTAAATTCTGCATAATGGAATTGAATCAGCGTTTCCTTAGCTGATTGTTCTTTTTGTGAAAAATTTCGTTTTGGCTTTGTGAAAAATGCGCTTTTTATGAAAAAAACTGCTATAATGAAGCGTCACAGTTTTGTAAAAAGAGGTGAGACGCGATGATACGTCTGGATAAATTTTTGAAGCTCTCGATGCTCGTCAAGCGCAGGACGGTCGCGCAGGAAATGACCGAAGTCGGCGCGGTGCGCGTCAACGGACGCAAGGTCAAGCCTGCCTGCGACGTGAAAACGGGCGATGTGATCGAGGTGGCTTTTCCCAGACGCGTGATCACTGCCGCCGTCCTCGTCGACGACGAAGCGATGCTGCGCCGCCGCGGCACGGTGGCCTGCGAGATCCGCGGCGAACGGCGCGTCGAGCCTGACGAAAATCCCTGGGCAGATTAACGCGGTCTGGCTGAGCCGGACCGTAAAATTTGAGAGGAGCGATTCATCATGAGCACTATCGTTGGTATCCATGCACGGGAGATCCTTGATTCGCGCGGCAACCCCACCGTCGAGGTCGAAGTCGGCCTTGAGACCGGCGAGATCGCGCGCGCCGGAGTGCCTTCGGGCGCGTCCACCGGTACGTTTGAGGCCGTTGAGCTTCGCGACGGCGGCACTCGTTACGGCGGCAAGGGCGTCCTGAACGCCGTCAAGAACGTCAATGACACGATCGCGCCGGAAGTCTGCGGCATGGACGCCGACGATCAGCGTGCCGTCGACGCGGCCATGATCGCGCTGGACGGCACGCCCAACAAGGGCAAGCTGGGCGCCAACGCGATCCTCGGCGTCTCCATGGCGGTGGCCCGTGCCGCGGCGATGAGCCACGACATGCCGCTGTGGGACTACGTCGGCGGTCTGTCCAAGAAGACGCTGCCCGCCCCGATGATGAACGTCATCAACGGCGGCGCACATGCCGACAACAACCTCGACATCCAGGAGTTCATGATCGTGCCGCACGGCGCGCCCACGTTTGCCGAAGCCCTGCGGATGGGCGCGGAGACGTATCACGCGCTGAAGAAGCTGCTTGTCAAGGACGGCTTCTCGACCGGTCTGGGCGACGAGGGCGGCTTTGCTCCCAACTTCTCCAGCAACCGCATGGGCTTTGAGTACCTCGTCAAGGCCATCGAGGCGGCCGGCTACGAGCCCGGCAAGCAGATCTCGATCGCCTGCGACGTGGCCGTGTCCGAGCTGTTCAAAAACGGCAAATATGTGTTCGACGGCGAAGGCCGCGAGTTCACGCCCGCCGAGCTGGCTGACTACTACGCATCTCTGTGCTCTGACTTCCCGATCATCTCGATCGAGGACGGCATGAACGAAGAAGACTGGGACGGCTGGAAGCTGCTCACCGGCAAGATCGGCGACCACGTCCAGCTCGTCGGCGACGACCTCTTCGTCACCAACCCCGAGAGGCTGAGCAAGGGCATCACCCTCGGCGCGGCCAACTCCATCCTCATCAAGCTGAACCAGATCGGCAGCGTCACCGAGACGATGGACGTGATCGGCATGGCGCACAACGCCGGCTACAGCTGGGTCGTCTCGCACCGCAGCGGTGAGACCGACGACAGCTTCATCTCCGACCTGGCCGTGGCCACTGCCTCCGGTCAGATCAAGACCGGCGCTCCGGCCCGTATGGACCGCATCGCCAAGTACAACCAGCTGCTGCGCATCGAAGAAGCGCTGGGTGGTCAGGCGGCGTACGCGGGGCTGTCCACGTTCCGCGTCGGCAAGTAGGCTGCATGAACGACATGGGTTCGCCGATCCCTTCCAAAAAGGAGCAGATCACCGACCCCACGGTGGGGCGGCTCGTCACTTACCGCCGCCTGCTCATGCGCCTTGTGGACGAGGGCGTGCCCGTCGTGTCGTCAAAGGAGATCGGCGAGATGCTCCGGCTCAAGCCCAGCCAGGTCCGCAAGGATCTGTCCTACCTGGGCGAGTTCGGCAAGCGCGGCGTCGGCTACGACGCGTCGCGCCTGCTCGACGATCTGGCCGGCATCCTCGCCCCGTTTGAGATGTGGCATATCGGGCTGGTCGGCATCGGCCGCCTCGGCGAGGCGCTGCTGAACCACCGCTCGTTCCTCAGCGAGAACTACGAGGTCACGGCCGTGTTCGACAGCAATCCCGCCAAGATCGGACAGTCCTACAAGGGCAAGATGTGCTACGACATCGCCGATCTGCCGCGCGTGATCGAGGAGAAGGACATCTCCGTGCTCATCCTCACCGTTCCCGCGTCGGCCGCACAGGACGTGCTCGACGCGGCGGTAAAGACCGGCCGCATCGACGGCGTGCTCAACTTCTCGGCCGCCGTGCTGACCGCTCCGCCGGAAGTGCAGATCCGCGACGTTGACATCTTCGTCGAGCTGGAGAAACTTCTGTTCCGCCTCAAGGCCACCGAACAGAAGAAAAAACTGCATGGCTGATCGTGCGTCGGTTGATGAAACGGCCGCGTCCGTGTTACAATACTCATTGGCTCTTTTCTTAAAGAACACTCAATTTTTTTCAGGAGGTTTTTACACATGAAATCGACTCTGTTTGCGTCTCTGTTCGCTCTCGCTTCCGCTTCCGCGGCTCTGGCTGATGCTGCTCCCGCCGCTGCGCCTCAGGGCAGCGCGCTTGGCGCGTTCTTCCCGCTGATCATCTTCGTCGTGATCTTCTACTTCTTCATCCTTCGTCCCCAGAAGAAGCGTCAGAAGACCCACGACAACCTCGTCAACAGCCTTCAGCGCGGCGACAAGGTGATCACCGCCGGCGGCTTCTTCGGCATCATCCGCGATGTGAAGGAAGACAGCGTCATCATCGAGATCGCCGAGGGCGTGCCCGCCCGTGTGCTCAAGGGTTCGATCAGCTCCAAGATCAACGCCGAACCCAAGCCCGCTCCCAAGGCTGAAGAGCCCAAGGCCGAAGAGGCTCCCAAGGCTGAGGAGAAGCCCGAAGAGAAGTAACGACCGCGCACTTCGAGGCGGATGGATGATTCCCGTCCGCCTCTTTTTGCGCGTTTTTTGCACATCGTTTTTTCAGGAGGAATCTACATGTTAAGAAAGGACCGCTGGCGGCTGATCGTGATGATCGCCGTCATCGCAGTTTCCGCTTTCGTTGTGCTGCGCGGCAAGGTCAATCTTGGCCTCGATCTGCGCGGCGGAGCGCACATCGTGCTCCAGGCCACGGGCACGGCCGACGCGCCGATCACGCCCGACAGCCTCGACCGTCTGCGCACCGTGCTTGAAAAGCGCGTCAACCAGTACGGCCTCACCGAGCCCACGCTTCAGAAGCAGGGCACCGACCGCATGATCGTCGATCTGCCCGGCGTCGAAGACCCGCAGGCCGCACTGCGCCTGATCGGCAAGACGGCTCTGCTCGAGTTCCGCCGCGTCGTGCGCACGCTCTATCAGGCGGGCGCTCTGCCGCCTCAGGCTCAGCGCAAGAACTATGACAGCGACGAGGAATACAACGCTGCTGTTGCCCGCTGGAACGCCTACAAGGAACAGCAGGAGAAGAACAAGGTCGAAGCCGCTGAGCAGGTGAAGAACTTCAAGGGCGAAGACGGCCAGATCGCCGCGACCGACGATTCCGGCTCGATCTTCCTGCTCGACAAGGTGCTGCTCACCGGCAACGAGCTGAGCAACGCCCGCCAGGATCACGACCAGCTCGGCCGTCCCGCCGTCTCGATCGAGTTCAACAGCGACGGCGCGAAGATGTTTGACGAGGCCACGGCGGCCACTGTCGGCCAGCGTCTGGCGATGGTGCTCGACGGCTCCGTCATCTCGGCGCCCAACGTCAACGAGCGCATCTCCGGCGGCAAGGCCATCATCACCGGCCACTTCACGCCCGAGGAGTCGAAGAACCTTGCCATCATGCTGCGCGCCGGCGCGCTGCCCGTCAACGTCTCCATCCTTGAAAACCGCTCCGTCGGTCCCTCGCTGGGCGCCGACTCGATCAACGCGGGCATGTACGCGGGCCTTGTCGGCCTGGCGGCCGTGTTCCTGTTCATGATCGTCTATTACCGTCTCTGGGGTGTCACCGCCGACATCTCGCTGTGCTGCACGATGCTCGTGCTGTTTGCGCTGCTGGTCGCCTTTCGCGCCACGCTGACGCTGCCCGGCATCGCCGGTATCATCCTCACCATCGGCATGGCCGTCGACAGCAACATCCTCATCTTCGAGCGCATCAAGGAAGAAATGGCCGCCGGCAAGACGCCCAACGCGGCGCTCACTTCCGGCTTCGGCAACGCGCTGACCGCTATCCTCGACTCCAACATCACCACGGTCATTGCCGCGGCGGTGCTGTATTACTTCGGCAGCGGCCCCCTGCGCGGCTTCGCCATGACGCTGACGCTCGGCATCATCGCCAGCCTTTTCAGCGCCCTCGTCGTCAACCGCGTGCTGCTCCAGTTCATGGTGAACTACGGCAGCAAGACGTTCCGCGTTGCGCGCTAAG
>JAGAYQ010000303.1 GCA_017940445.1 Pyramidobacter sp.
CTTGTGGCGAAGGCACTCGCGAAGGATGAGCTTGACTTTGTTGCGCTTGTTGCGCTTAGTCACTTTGTCGCCGAGGCCGGTCTCGTCGACGGCTTCATCGCACAGGGGCGCCCAGACTTTCAGGTCGTACAGCTTGGCGGCGACTGCCTGGCAGAGGTGGTCGACGCGGGCCTGATCGTAGGTGGCAATCACGGCCGCGGCTTTGCGGGCCTTGGCGACCATCTCGTCGAGAAGGGCGAGTTCTTCGGGCGTTGCAACTTTGTGTTCAGACATGTTCTAAACGCACTCCCTTAAATGGATTATTTTGCGGTTGAAAAACTGACTGCGATCATTGAATCGATCTATCGCAGATTTTAACCGCGAAACGCGATTTGTCAAAAACTCAAATGAAACAAGTCAGCACGCGGCGCGAGCCTTTCTTTTTCGCCCGATCATCAACGAGTTCTATAAAATCGCCCGCCATCGAAAAATTATTTCTATCGACCGACAGGCGCTCCGGCTGCACTTTCGGGGGTCTAATCTTTACAAACAGGCTTCACAGCCGTGTTTTTTCGCGCGCAGACGCAGATCATAAATTTCTGCTATCGTTTTTCATCTGCGCGGTCACCAGACACAGGCAATAAAGTGCTACACTCCAACAGTTCAAGGCATCTTTCATTTTTCTTTGATAATCGTCTTCTATCAAAATGATAAAGAACCTGAATTTTATTTTTCGCGAAAAACGGCTAGAATAATAAATAACGCGTCAAGATTCACAAGGCGCCGTTTAAATAAAAACCAAGGAGCGACCTGTCATGCTGCAAGCCAATTTTCCCGCGAAGATCGTCTACGGCGAGAACTCGCTGAACTTCCTTTCCACCCTCAGCGCCAAGCGCGTCGTCATCTTCGCCGACGAAGTGTTTCACAAGTTCAATCCCGAAGTGTTCGCGCTGCTTGATTCCATCTTCGACACGATGGGCGCGCAGCACTGGCTGTATTTCGGCGAGGGCACCGAGCCCACGCTCGGCTTCATCAAGGAGAACGCCAAGAAGCTGACCGAGCACCAACCCGACCTCATCCTCGCCATCGGCGGCGGCTCCGTCATCGATGCCGTCAAGGTGATGGAAGTGTATTACGAGCACCCCGACATCACCAACGAGCAGCTGTACGACCGCTTCCACCTGCCGCCGCTGCGCCGCAAGGCCAAGCTCGTCGCCATCCCCACCACCAGCGGCACCGGTGCTGAAGTGTCGCCCATCGGCGTCATCTACGTGCCCAATGACGATCCCAAGATCCCGCAGGTGAAAAAGGGCATCGCCGACCATCAGTTCATTGCCAACTACGTCATTCTCGATCCCCGCTTCACCGTCACCTGCCCGCGCGGCGTCACCGCCAGCACCGCCGTCGACGCGTTCGTGCACTGCATCGAGGCGTACGTCAACAAAAACCCCAAGAACATCTTCACCGACGGCTTCGCGCTGGAAGGCATGAAGAAAGTCGTCGAGTGGCTGCCCAAGGCGCTTGAAAACCCCAAGGACCTCACCGCCCGCGCCGAACTTCAGATCGCCGCGACCATGGGCGGCATGGCCCTCGCCGGCCGCGGCAGCGGCGCATCGCACGGCGCCGGCAAGCAGATCGCCACGATCTGCCACATCCCCCACGGCATGTCCGTCGCCATTCCCCTCGATCAGGTCATCCGCCTCAACTCGCGCGTCTGCCTGGCCGAATACGCGACGATCGCCCGCTACCTGGGCGTGAAGGCCGAAAGCGATGAGCAGGCCGTCGAAGGGCTGATCGCCGTCTGGAACGACCTGATGAAACTCGTCGGCTTCCCCCGCTGCCGCTCCGAGCTGAAGATCGAAAAAGCCGTCTGGGACGAGAACCTCGACGCCCTTGTGAAAAACTCGCAGAACGACGCCGCCATGAAAGGCAACCCCATCAAGCTGACCGACGACGAGGTGCGCGGCATCTTCAACGCGCTGGATCGGTAAAGCTTTTCCGTTATCATCGTTCCGCATAGGACTGCAAAAACCGAGCCGGAGAGATCGCCCTGTGCGACTTCTCCGGCTCGGTTTTTTCTGTGTGCATCGGCGTGTTCGTTCCACATGGAACGAACACACAAAAAATATTCGTCTGTACTGATTTATTCCCCGGCAGAGCCAGCGTCGTGCCACTCCTGATCCAGCACGAACTTTTTGAACCTCTCGGCCAGCGGCGACAGCGCGCGGGACCGCATCCACAGCAGGGCAATATCGCGCCGCAGGGGCGGATCGGCAACGTGATGGACAGAAACCGTGTCGCGCACGCTGGGCATCTGGGGCACAAAAGCCATGCCCGCGCCGGTAGCGACGAATGCAGCCATGGCGTTGCACTCCTCGGCCTCAAAGGCGATGTGCGGGATCACGCCGGCCTCGGCAAAGGCGCGGTCGAGCACTTCGCGCAGCCCGCTGCTGGATTTGGGAAAGATGAACGTCTCGTTTCGAAGCTCAGACAGCGAAAGCGACGCGCGCGCACTGAGCGGATTCGACCTGGGCATGATCAGGAAGATCTCCTGCGACAGCAGCGTCGCCTTCTGCACGCCGGGCGCGTCGTAACTGCCTGCGATCGCCAGGTCGATATGACCGGCGGCAAGCTTTTGCAGCAGATCGTCCTTGATCCCCTGCGTGAACTGGAACGTGACTTCGCGATTGCCGTCGAGA
>JAGAYQ010000304.1 GCA_017940445.1 Pyramidobacter sp.
CGTCGTGACCACGGCCTTGTAGGGCTTGTCCTGCTTTTCCTCCTTGTTACCGATTACGTCGAACAGGGAAAGCTGCCGGTTGGCAATGGGCGATCCGGCATAGCAGGTGGCGATGAGCTTCTTCAGCCCCAGCCGGTTGAAGTTCAGCACAAAGTATTTGAAAAAGTTGCTCTCAAACGGGTCGTCGCAGTTGCAAAACACGGTCTTGCCCGTAAAGTGCTTTTTGTAATGGCGCAGCTCTTTCTCAATGTCGGTGAGCTGCGTATAAAATTCGTCCTGCTTCGCTTTGGCAGCGGCATTCAAACTTTTGTTCCCGGCCATGAGGTCAGCCTCCTGAAAGTATTGTTCATTCAAACTGATTCTACCGTGTTCCGCTCGCGGTGTCAAAAAGCGCCCCGTCGACGAAACGACGCTCGAGGTGCTAAAATAGCCCCATTACCAAAAGGGGGAATGCTTCATGAAAGTTCTGCTCATCAACGGCAGTCCGCACGCGCAGGGCAACACCGCGCTGGCTTTGGGGGAAGCCGCGCGCGAGCTGGAAAAGCTGGGCGTGCAGACTGAGACGATGCACATCGGCAACAAGGACATCCGCGGCTGCATCAGCTGCGGCTCGTGCGCGAACACGGGCAAGTGCGTGTTTAACGACGCGGTCAACGAGGCGGCGGCCAAGCTGGCCGAGGCCGACGGGCTGATCGTCGGTTCGCCGGTGTATTACGCTTCGCCCAACGGCACGCTGCTGTCGTTCCTCGACCGGCTGTTTTTCAGCACGCAGGGTCTGGACAAGCGCATGAAGGCGAGCGCTTCGGTGGTCGTCTGCCGCCGCGGCGGCGCTTCGGCGTCGTTTGACGCGCTCAACAAATACTTTACAAGTTGCGGCATGCCTGTCGTCAGCAGCCAGTACTGGAACTCCGTCCACGGCATGGAGCCCGGCGAAGCGGCTCAGGACGGCGAAGGCATGCAGACGATGCGCACGTTGGCCCGCAACATGGCTTTTCTGATGCGCGCCATCGCCGACGCCAAGGCCAAGTATGGCCTGCCTGAACAGGAAGAGCCGATCTTTACGCACTTCATCCACTGATTGTTAGAACGGGGCCCGCTTCCGTAAGCCGGAGGCGGGCCCCTGTTTTTCGTGTTCCTCTTTTGCGTCCCCAGGAGGCGGCCGTTCCTGATTCTTGCTTGCATTTCTGCGTATTCAGAAGTATAATCCAAAATTATTTTACGGTTACTTATTATCGGAAGGGATCGTCCATCATGGATCATACCGAACAGGCCGCGCTGGATCAAAAGGCGCAGCAGCTTTTAGAGGAAAAGGAAGCGGAGGCGCGTCTGCGCACGTATACGGGGCCGATGGCGGCCGTCATCCCGGCCGCGCTGTGCGTGTGGACGGTCTTTCAGCTGTATTACACGACGCTGGGCGTCATCAGCGCCATCAACCTGCGCGCGATCCACTGCATCTTCCTGCTCTCGTTCACGTTCATCCTCTTTCCGACGTACAAAACAGAGCGAAGGACGCGCACGGCGCCGCCATTGTGGGACGTGGTGTTCGTGCTCGTCACGGTATGCACGTTCGGCTACCTGATCGTCAACTACCCCCGCATCGCCATGACGGGCGGGCGCGTTACCCCGGCCGAGATCGTCATCGCAGGGCTTGCGCTGCTGATGGTCTTTGAAGCAGCCCGGCGCGCGTCGGGCAATCTGGCGCTGCTGGCGCTGGTCTTTCTGGCCTACAACTGGTTCGGTGCGTATCTGCCCGGCTATCTGGGGCACAACGGATTTCTGCTCAAGCGGGTGCTCATCACGCAGTTCTGGGGCACGCAGGGCGTGCTGGGCACGGGCGTCGGCGTTTCGGCCACGTATATTTTCCTGTTCGTGCTCTTCGGCTCGTACTTAAAATACAGCGGTTTTTCGCGCTTCATCAACGATCTGTCGCTGTCGCTGGTGGGGCAGTCGCCTGGCGGTCCGGCCAAGGTGGCGGTGATCGCCTCGGCGCTGATGGGCATGATCAACGGCTCGGCGGTGGCGAACGTGGCTACGACGGGCACGATCACGATCCCGCTGATGAAGCAGACGGGCTACAAAAAAGAATTCGCCGGCGCCGTCGAGGCCGTGGCTTCGACCGGCGGCCAGTTCTGCCCGCCGGTGATGGGCGCTGTCGGCTTCGTCATGGCGGAATTTCTGGGGCTGAGCTACACGACGGTCATGCTGGCAGCGGTCGTTCCCGCGCTGCTCTATTACGTGGGGCTGTTGCTTGCGGTGCATTTTGAGGCGATGAAGCTGGGACTTTCGGGGCTTTCCAGAGAAAATCTGCCGAATGCCTGGAAGGTGCTGAAGGAACAGGGGCACATGGCGCTGCCGCTGGTGATGCTCATCGGGCTGATGTTCGCCGGCTACACGCCGCTGTTCGCTGCGGTGTTTTCCATCTTCGGCACCTTTGCCGCCAGCTGGCTGCGGCCCGAGACGCGCATGACCGCGCGAAAGATCTTCGACGCCACCGTCGAGGGCGCCAAGGGCGCGATCTCCGTGGGCGTGTGCTGCGTCATCATCGGCGTCATCATCGGCACCGTCACGCTGACCAGTCTGGGGCTGAACATGGGGTATTTCATCCTCGATCTGGTGAAAAACAACAACATCTACCTGACCGGGTTCCTCGTCATGGTCATGTCCACCATCCTCGGCATGGGCGTTCCCGGCGTGGCCGCCTACGTCATCGTGCAGGCCGTCGCCGTGCCCGTGCTGATCAAATCGGGCACGAGCCCGCTGACGAGCCATCTGTTCTGCCTGATCTACGCCTGTCTTTCCAACATCACGCCGCCTGTGGCGATCAGCGCTTACGTCGCGTCCGGCATCGCCGGCTCGGACCAGACGAAAACGGGCCTGTGGGCGGTGCGGCTGGGAGCTGTGGGCTTCATCATCCCGTTCTTCTTTTTGAACAATCCCGTTTTGCTCATCGGTGCCAGTCCGTCGTCCGCCGCGGAAACGCTGTGGGCCGTCTGCACGGCGCTGCTGGGGACGGCGGCGCTCGTTGCCAGTCTTGAAGGCTGGCTGATCCGAAAGTGCAACCCTGCCGAACGGCTGCTTTTGATCGCCGTCGCTCCGACGCTGCTCTATCCCGGCTACCTGACCGACGCCGCGGGCATAAGCGCCTTCGGCGCGATGCTGGCGTGGCAGTTTTTCCGCCGCCGCGCATAAAGGAAACGCTGATAAAATACGTCATCTCCTGCGAAACGCTGTCCGAGGGGCTTCTCCAACGTACGGCAGTACGCCTCCGAAGCCCCTTACGGACAGGTTTCTTCGGATCTGACGCATTTTCTCAGGTTTCCTGTGCGCTGCTCGATATCTGCATAATGGGATTAAATCATCGTTCCCCAAAAACTCAAGGTATTCGGCCCCTGCGGGCCTGATCCAATCTTGTTCGCCATTAACGAAAGGAAGGAATGCATCATGAACATCAAACGCATCATCGGTCTCTCGGCTCTGTCGGCTCTTCTGGCGGCAAGCGCTTCTTTCGCGGCAGTGAAGATCAACTTTCCCACCGCCGGCGCTTCCGGCGCGCTCTACGCAGTCGGCGCGGCCATCACCAACAGCTGGACGAAGAACGTCCCCGGCGTTCAGGCGGCCAGCCAGGCTTCGGCCGGCGGCATCGCCAACCTGAACATGGTGAGCGAGGGCGAAGCTCAGGTCTCCATCGCCATCAGCTCCAACGTGCTCCAGTGCCTCAAGGGCACCGACAGCTTCACCGGCCACGCTTATGAAGACCTCAAGGTCATCGGCGGACTGTACATGAACCCCAATCAGGTCGTCGTCACGAAGAAGTCCGGCATCAACTCGCTGGCCGAGATCAAGGGCAAGCACTTTGCCGTCGCCGCCGCCGGCTCGTCCGTCTACAACGAGTGCGCCAACCACTTCACCACCGTCGGCATGAAGTTCCCCGATGACATCCGCACCGAGCTGATCGCCTTCGGCCCCGCCGCCGACATGCTCCAGAACGGCACACTCGACGGCGCCTGGATCATGTCCGGCGCTCCCGCCGCGGCCGTCTCGCAGGCGCTCAGCTCCGGCTGCAAGCTGCTCGACATCGACGACGCCACGCTGGCCGCCCTTCAGGAAAAATATCCCTGGTACGCACGGTTCGTGATCGCTGCCGACACCTACCCCAACCAGCCCGAGCCGGTCAAGACCAGCGCCATCAAGATGGTCATGTTCTGCCGCGGCGACCTGCCTGAAGACCTCGTCTACAGCCTGACCAAGTCGTTCTGGGAGCACATCGACGAGCTCGGCGCCGCCCAGAAGAACCTGAAAGGCCTCAAGCCTGAAGACGCCGTCAAGGACATCGCCAATCTGCCCCTCCACCCCGGCGCGGAGAAGTACTACAAGGAGATCGGCGTGATCAAGTAAGGGTTGCATGACCTTTCACGCGATAAAAAACGAGGAGACTTCCTGAATTCCTGCATAGGAAGTCTCCTCGTTTTTGGAGCGCCAACGGATTGCACATATCTGACCTTTTCAGGCAATGTGTTATAATAAGTTAGAGGTGATGACGATTGGAGCTCCGTTATGAGAAGCAGCCCGAAAAATACCTGCGGTCGCTTGATACGACAACGAGAAACAAGCTGAAAGAGGCGCTTGAAAAGCTCAAACGTTTTGAGGGCGATATCGACAGGATCAAGGGAAAGCCCGATCGTTTCCGCCTGAAAATCTTCCATTATCGCGTCATCTTTGAGTGGATCAAAGGAACGATCGTGATCACCGTCATCGAAATCGTGCCTCGCGGACAGGCTTACAAAGGAGGTCGTCACAAATGAAAGAGAAGATCCCGCAGGAAATCCTCGACAGGATCGCAGCGATCGAGGCTCGGCCTCCCGTTGAACTGACGGAAGAGGATGAACGTTCGCTCGCCCAGGCCGAAGCGATGAACGACGGAACAACAATCTCGCATGATGAACTGTTCTCTGAACTGGAAGAACGGGATCGCCAGGAAGAAATTCAAAAATGCAGCGCTCGTTTGACGATCCA
>JAGAYQ010000305.1 GCA_017940445.1 Pyramidobacter sp.
AAGTCCGCACTATAATGCCCGCCATTGATGAAGAATATTGAGAAAATTCTTTCGATCGCAAATATTCCCATCATTAAAACAAAAGGAGGAATCTTTGATGAAGAAGATCGCGTTTTTGGGCGGCGGCAAAGTCGGTCAGGCGATGCTCGCCCATGTCCTTGAGAAGAAAAGCGCCGAAGTGGCGTTCGTCTACGATCCGTTTCAGAAAGCCGATGAGCTGATGGGCGTGCCCGTCTGCCGCGAGCTGCCGGAAAATCCCTTCGCCGGCCTCGACCTCGTTGTCGAGTGCGCTACGGCCGACGTGGTAAAAGCCTGCGCGGTGAACGTGCTCAAAGAAGCAAGCTTCATGCCCTTTTCCATGACCGCGTTCCGCGACGACGAACTGCTGGCGGCGGCCAGAGCTCAGGCGGCAGCCAGCGGACACACGCTGTATCTGCCCCACGGAGCCATCCTCGGCCTTGACGGCGTGTTCGACGGGCATGCGATCATCGACGAAGTGTCGATCGAGACGATCAAGAACCCGAAGAGCCTCGGCCGCACCGATACTGAGTACACCGTCGTCTTCGACGGCACTGCGCGCGAAGCCACGGCCCTGTACCCGCGCAACGTCAACGTGCACGCCGCCCTGTCGCTGGCCGGCATCGGCTTTGACAGAACAAAGTCGCGCATCATCTCCGATCCGTCGGTGGACACCAACGAGCACGTCATCCGCATCAAGGGCGAGGGCATCGACTGGACCATCCACGTCACCGCGTTCGCCGCCGGCGCCGTTTCCGGCAAGTACGTGCCCTTCTCCGCCTGCGGCTCGCTCGACCGCATCCTCGGAAGCGGCAGCGTCAGCTTCGTATAAAGGAAACGCTGGTTGGAATACGGTAAAATAGGATCAAATCAGCTCTTCCTAAAAAGCAGCAGCCCCCAAAAAGACTGCCGTTCGCACCCCGCTTTGTCAGCGATGTGCGAACGGCAGTCTCTTTTTTGTTTACGGCGCTTTTTCCGCGGCCGGCGCTTCGTTCATGTAGCGGCCGATCTTTTCATAGTAGTTCAGGATCTGCTGCCGGACAAGCTCCTCGAAAAACGACTGATAGCGCGGCTGATACGCCGACTTGAGCCGCACCAGGTCGATCTTCAGCGTCTGCGTCAGATCCTTGATCCTGAGGATCAGCAGCGGGTCGGCGTGAGCGCGCTCCTTGAAGCGGTTGTAGTCGATCAGCAGATCGAGGATCAGCGTCGGGCAGGTCATCGCCGACAGGCTGCGGCCGCAGAGGCTGAGCTGCGTGTCATAGTCACCGATGAAAAACGTCTGCTGAGGGATGATGTTCTGCGCCGTCAGATACTCTTTCAGCAGCTGATACGTCGTGCTCACGTTGAGGTTGCCCGTCAGCGGCAGCAGAGGAAAGTCGTGCAGATCGACCGTGTCGCCGGTGCGCAGCGGCCGCCACGGCGACAATCCCGCGTAGTGCCGGCGCAGCAGCGTGCTGGTGGCGATCAGGTACACCGACTCGCGCGAGATGTTTTCCATGTGGAACAGCTTCTGCGGCTCGCAGTCGACGCCCAGGAACACGCTGAGCCGCCCCTTGCGCAGCATCTCGGCCAGATCGACCGTGTCGGCCGTCACCGTCTTGACCCGCACTTTCGGGTAGCGGGCGCTGAACTGCTCGAACAGGCTGGGCAGAAAGATGCGCGCGCGCGTGACGTTGATGCCGAAGCGGATCTCGCCCACCGTTTCTTCTTTTAGATCGCGAAGCTCTTCGTGAAGCCCTTTTTCGAGAGCCTCGATCTGCCGCACCGTGTTCAGCAGCGACTCGCCTGCCGCCGTCAGCCGCAGCCGGGGCGAGCGCTCAAACAGCTCCGTTCCCAGCTCGAGCTCCAGCCGCTTGATATGATTGCTGAGACACTGCTGCGTGACGAAGATCTCGTCCGCCGCTTTGGTGAAGTTCATGTGCTTGACTGCCAGCAAAAACATGCGGTATGCGTTGTCCATCGTGAATGCCTCCATGACGCTGCAAACAGGGTCAAACTTCCAGCCACAAGAAATTTCTTGGTTTGAGGTTCATTATATCATTGTTTTACGGCTCAAGATGGCAATGATACATTCTTGAACAGCGACAAATCCTGTTCCGTTTGAAAAACGGACAGCACTCAGGGGGAGAACATGCAAGCTCATCACAGAGGCAATATCGAAGACACCACTGAGGCCTACTACATTGGCCTGATGAATTCCTGCGGGTTCCGCAACGCGGACCTGAAAAAGCCCACGATCGCCATCGTCAACAGCTGGACCGACGCCAATCCCGGCCACAAGCCGCTGCGCGAGCTGGCGCAGTACGTGCGCGAGGGCATCTGGGCCGGCGGCGGCACGCCCGTGGAGTTCAACGTGCCGGCGCCGTGCGACGGCATGGCTCAGGGCGCCGGCATGCACGCCGTGCTCACCCAGCGCGACCTGATCTGCCGCTCCATCGAAGCGATGACCATCGCCCACGGCTTTGAAGGACTGGTCATGCTCTGCTCGTGCGACAAGATCGTTCCCGGCATGATCATGGCAGCCGCCCAGATCGACCTGCCCACCATCTTCCTCACTGCCGGCGCGATGACGCCGTATCAGGACGGCGGCAACGTCTACGTCACCTGCGACCTGAAGGAAGCCATCGGCCAGTTCGGCAGCGGCAAGATCACCGAAGAGACGTTCCACCGCTGGGAGCAGTGCATGTGCGCCTCGTCCGGCACCTGCTCGATGATGGGGACCGCTAACACCATGGGCACCTTCCTCGAAGCCACCGGCGTCGCCCCCTACGGCGCGGCGACCATGCTCGCCAGCGACGCGGGCAAGGTGCGCCAGGCGCGCGACACGGGCGAGCGCATCGTCCAGCTCGTCAAAGAAGGCGTATCGTTCCGCGACATCATGACCAAGGCCAACTTTGAAAACGGCATCAAGTACATCTCCGCCATCGGCGGCTCGACCAACGCCGCGCTGCACACGCTGGCCATCTCGCGGATGCTCGATATGCCCATCACCATCGAGGACTTCGACCGCCTGCAGAAGAGCGTGCCGTGCATCAGCAAGTACAAGCCGTCGAGCAAGTTCAACATCACCGACTTCCACAACGCCGGCGGCGTTCCCGCCGTGCTCAAGACCATCCGCGACTACCTCGACCTCGACGTGAAGACCATCCACGGCTACACGCTGCGCCACTTCCTCGACACCGCGCCCATCCACTGCGACAGCTCCGTCATCGGCACCGTTGAAAAGCCGCTGAGCGAGGCCGGATGCTTCTCCGTGCTCAAAGGCAACCTCGCCCCGCTGGGCGCCGTCGTCAAGAAGACCGGCGTCGATCCGAAGATGTACTACCACAAAGGTCCCGCCGTCGTCTTCAACTCCGAAGAGGAAGTCCGCGACTACATGCTGGCCGGCAGCGTCAAGCCCGGCTGCGTGCTCGTCATCCGCTACGAAGGCCCCAAAGGCGGCCCCGGCATGAGAGAGCTTTCGATCCCCGCGGCCATGCTCGTCGGCATGGGTCTGCACACCAGCGTCGCGATGATCACCGACGGACGTTTCTCCGGCGCCACCCGCGGCCCCTGCGTCGGCCACATCACGCCCGAAGCCTACGTCGGCGGCCCGCTGGCCTACGTCGAAAACGGCGACATCATCGAGATCGACATGGACAAGTGCACCATCAACCTGCTCGTCGACGAAAAGACGCTCGAAGAGCGCAAAAAGAACTTCAAGCCGCAGGACATCCACCCCGTCACGGGCCTGCTCAAATCCTACCGCGACAAAGTCTCCGGCGCCGACGAAGGCGCGCTGTGGCTGTAGGCCGGTCGAGTACTCCCGTCAATATATCCGCAAAAACAAGAAGGTCCGAGTGCCGCAATGCACCCGGACCTTCTCTGTTTTTGTGTCGTCATGAGCGTTATAATCACCGGTACAAGACCGCCCAAACTCACAGCCAGGAGATGATCCCAGCATGAACACCGATGCAAAAACGATGTGCACCTGCGCGGACAAAAGCTGTCCGTTCAATCCCGCCAACCACGACCGGGGCTGTACGCCCTGCATCGCTAAAAATCTCGCCGCCGGAGAGATCCCCAGCTGTTTTTTCAACGCCGTTTCCACGAGCCGCACGCCGCGCGGCTATCGCATGGAAGATTTTGCGGAGTTCGTCCTCGCCGTTTCACGGCGCTAGATCATCCCTTCAGCCCTCAGCAGCGGGACGAGGCCGGTCAGGTCGGGGATGACGCGCCACGCGCCGGCGGCTTCGAGCGTCTCGCGCGCGTTGCTGGTCGTCACGCAGACGCACTTCATCCCCGCGGCGATTGCGGCCTGCGCGTCGATGGGCGTGTCGCCGATATAGAGCGTGCGTTCAGGCACGGCTTCCAGCAGCGAAGCCGCTTTCAGCAGCACGTCGGGATATGGCTTGGGGCGTTCCACATCGTCGGCGCCGGTCACGCAGTCCATCAGGCCTTCCAGCTTCATGAGGCGGATGACGCGCATCGGTCCGATGCGGTTGGAGGCGCAGCCCACCTTCATCCCTGCGCTCCGCAGTGCTTCCACGCAGTCGACCGCGCCGGCGGCGGGGAACATGCGCTGGGCTTCGATGGGAATACAGTGCTCAAGGTAATATGCGCCGTACTCGGGGCGATTGTCGCCGAGCAGCGCTGTCCAGAAATCGCGCGTGTTGTAGCCGATCACCTGGAGCAGCTGCTCGCGCGAGCACTCGGGGCGCGAAAAGGCCCGGGCGATCATGTTGACGTTGTGCAGCAGCGCCTGGCTGGTGTCGATCAGGGTCATGTCGAAATCAAATAATACCGCTTGGAGTTTCATGGCTGGTTCGTCCCTTCCGTCGTATCTTCGCGGAAATCTTACCATGAAACGAGGCAAATAGAACATCCCCTTCCCCCGCGACATGCACGAACGAATTCTTGCGGCAGATTTCGCATTTTTGCCTCAGCGCCGCAAAAAACAATCTTTTTACGGACAAAAATCAACTGCAACGAGAAAGGACCGATTTGTCCGCGCGAAAAATATATCCATTTTGCCCGCGACGGGCTATAATATGATTGGATTATTGTTTCGCAAAGGGGTGAGCGCGAATGGCGCTTTATGACGTGACTCGGGACCTGGCCGCGGGCGAGCGGCCGCCTTTTGAGGACGACTGCGTCTACGTCCTGCGGGCAAGCAGGGGCAACATCACGGTCAAGGTCGATTCGGGCGTGACGAGCGCGGAGGCGGGGCGTCTGCTTTCGGCGCTTGGCGAATCGCTTCGCGAGGGCTGCGCACCGGCCGGCACGGATTCCGGCACGGTGGCGGAGCAGAAGGGGCTCAACTTCGGCGGCGTCGATCCCGATTCAGTCACGGAGGATCTGGTGCGCTGGCAGGGCGGCTTTGCGGCCTACAAGCAGCCCGAAGGCCGCTGGTGGTGGGTGAAGTGGCGCGCTGACACGGGCGAGCGCTGGGGGCTGAGCGGTCCGCTGATGGGCGCGGTGGAGACGAAGAAGGGGCCGTTTGACAACTTCGACGAGACGCTGGCCAGTCTGCTGCTGTTCCGCTCGCAAAAGCGCGAAGAGCCGGACGAACGGGCATGAGTCTGCCTGTCGAGCTCTGGCAGCTGAGCGCTGCCGCATGTGCGCTGTTTTTCGGCAGTGCCTTGCAGGGCGTCGCCGGATTCGGCATGGGGCTGTTTGCGCTGCCGGTGATCCTGCGGACGCTGCCGCGCGAGGCGGTGGTGCCGCTGATGACGGCGCTGGCGTGGGGCATGAACGCCCAGATTTTCTGGAAGCTGCGCCGCGACGCCGATCTGCGCGTGATCGCGGTGTTCCTGCTCGGCGCCTGCGCGGGCACGCAGCTTGGTGTGTATATCCCGTCGCTCGTGCCGCCGCGCGCATTTCAGATCGCCGTCGGGGTGCTGATCTGCGTCTCCGGTGCGGCGATCTGGAAGGGCTGGCGCGTCTCGCTGCGCAGCGCGCTGCCCCGCTTTGCCGTGGGCGCTCTGAGCGGCGCACTCGGCGCGAGCATCTCGCTCTCGGGGCCGCCGATCGCGATCTTCATGACGGCGGGGGGCGTGCCGAAAAACGTGTTCCGATCCTCGACGGCGCTGTACTTTCTGCTGCTCAACACGGTGACGCTGTTCACGTTCGGCGCGCGCGGCACACTCAACGCGACATTCGCACATCTGCTGATCTGGCTGCTGCCATCTCTGATCCTCGGCACGGCTGTCGGCGTGCACTGGGGCTCGCGCGTGGACGAAAAAAAGTTCCGCGCCGTGGTGATCACGCTGATCTTCGTCTCCGGCCTGTCACTGCTGTTTTAAGGAAACGCTGATAAAATACGTCATCTCCTGCGAAACGCTGTCCGAGGGGCTCCTCCAACGTACGGAAGTACGCCTAGGCGAGCCCCTTTCGGACAGGTTTCTTCGGATCTGACGCATTTTCTCAGGTTTCCTGTGCGCTGGTCACATTCTGCATAATGGGACTAAATCAGCGTTTCCGTGAAAAATCATTCGGATATAATTTTTAATCATGAAGGGACCTGTTACTATGAACGCAAATCTTGCGAAGGCGCATGAACTGGGACAGAGCATCTGGTACGACTCGATCTCGCGCGCGGCGATCCGCGGCGGCGAGCTGAAAGCCCTGATGGATGCCGGCGTTCGCGGCGTGACGACGAATCCGGCCATCTTCCAGAAGGCGCTGTCGTCGGCGGGCGTGTATGACTCGGACATGAAGGCGCTGATCGCGCAAGGCAAGACTGACACGGAGATCTACGACGAACTGACGGCCAACGAGGTGCGCGAAGCGTGCGCCGTGTTCCGTCCGCTGTGGGACGAATGCGGCGGCACCGACGGCTTCGTCAGCCTGGAGGTGAACCCGCTGATCGCCGACGATCTCGCCACGACGGTGAGCGAGGCGCTGCGGCTGTGGAAGAAGCTGGACTGTCCCAACGCGATGATCAAGATCCCGGCCACGGAAGCGGGCGCCAAGGCGCTTGAAGAAGCCGTCGCCGCGGGCGTCAGCGTCAACTCCACGCTGATCTTCTCGCTCGAGCAGTACGAAGCCGTGGCGCGCGCCTACATCCGCGGGCTTGCCAGGCGGGCCGCGAAGGGCGGGAGCCTGAACGTGGCTTCGGTCGCCTCGGTGTTCGTCAGCCGCATCGACACGGCGGTCGATCCCGTGCTCTCAGTCAAGGCGCCCGAGCTGGCAGGCACAGCGGCGATCGCCAACGCCCGCGCCGTGTACGCCAAGTTTGAAGAGCTGTTCAGCTCGCCCGAGTGGAAGGAGCTGGCCGCAAAGGGGGCGCGCGTGCAGCGGCCGCTGTGGGCCAGCACGGGCGTGAAGAACAAGGCCTACTCCCCCACGCTCTACACCGATTCGCTGATCGGGCCCGACACGGTGAACACGCTGCCGCCCGCGGCGCTGGAGGCATTCATGGCCGCCGGCAATCCGGCGCGCACGGCCGACGCTCCCGGCTTTGAAAAGGTGCTGGCCGCCCTGCCCGGCCTCGGCGTCGACCTCAGTGCCGTCAACGCCAGGCTGCTGGCTGACGGGCTTGAAGCCTTTGCCCAATCGTTCCGCGATATGATGAAGATCATCGCGGACAAGCGCGCCGAGCTGACGAACAAGGCATGATCGTCTCCGCAGCGATGGCGCTGGCCTGCGCGGCCGTCTTCGGCGGGGCGGTCGTTCAGGGCATCGTCGGCTTCGGCATGGGGCTTCTTTCCGCCTCGATCACGCTGCGCGCGCTGGGACCGCAGCTGATGGCGCCGGTCAACGTGGGGCTGGCGGTGTTCATGAACGCGTCGCTGTTTTTCAGGCTGCGCAAGAACGCCGACTGGAGCATCATCGCGCCGCTGCTGATCGGCTCGCCGTTCGGCATCTGGCTGGGCACGTACCTGCCGCACATCATCCCCGCAGATATTTTCAAGACCTGCTTCGGCATCTTCGTCGCGCTCTCGGGCGCGGTGCTGTGGACGGGCTGGAAGTGCTCGGCAGAGGGCTTTGTCCCGAGAATGGCCGTCGGATTTGCCAGCGGCATCCTCTCCGGCAGCATCTCGCTGGGCGCGCCGCCGGTGGCGATCTTCCTCACGGCCGGCAGCACGCCGAAGCATGTGTTCCGCTCGTCGGTGTCGGCCTACCTCACGGCGCAGAACGTGATGTCGGCGATCGCCTTCGCCCTGCGCGGCGCCTATACCGCCGATTATTTCAAGGGGCTGGCGCTGCTTCTGCCGTTCGTGCTCGCCGGCACATGGCTGGGCTCACGCTTCGCTTCGCGCGTCAACGAGCAGATGTTCCGCCGCGGCGTGATGATCCTCATCATCGTCTCCGGACTTTCTCTGCTGATTTAAGGAAACGCCGATCTTTGCACCAAAGGAGAATCCCCCTGTGAAAACACGCAAACTGAGCGCCTTTCTCCTCGCCTGCGCCCTCTTCATCGCCGGCGCAGCATCCGCATCGGGCGCGCCGGATTACGGCCGCGACCTGTTCAACTTTTTCCTGAAGAAGATGGACCCTGAAAAGGCCGAGCTGCACCTTCAGAGCCTGCCCACCGAAAAGGGCGAGATCCCCTGGGCCTATCTGGAATGCACCAACGCCAACGTGCGCGGCATGAACATCCGCTCGCTGAAGATGGACTGCTTCGACGCCGTCGTCACGCCGCCGGCGCAGTGGAAAAAAATGGAGCACCCGAAAGTCCAGTCGATGCTGGCCTGCCACGCCGAGGGCACGTTCACCGAGGCCGACGTGAACGCCTTTCTTCACGACCGCCTCTTCGGCCACGACAAGGAATGGGAACGCATCAGCGTGAAGATGCACGCCGACCGCATCTACGCCGTCGGCTACTACAACGCCAACATCAAGATCATGCGCTTCAAAGTCAAGCTGGAGCTGTCGTGCCGCATCGCCGGCCGCGGCACCGCCCTGTGGCTGGAGGACGTGGAGCTGAAGGTGAACAACAAAAGGATGTCGA
>JAGAYQ010000306.1 GCA_017940445.1 Pyramidobacter sp.
CACGGCACAAAGGCGATGAGCACGTTGCGGCCAAGGGCCAGCTCGCCGCCGTCGACGGCCTGACCGTCGGCCAGCAGCTGACCGGCGCTGACCTTTTCGCCAAGGTCGACGCGCGGACGCTGGTGGATGATCGTGCCCTGATTGGAGCGGCGGAACTTCTCCATCTCAAATTCGTGGCGGCCGCCGTTGGTGTCGGTCACTTCGATACGGTCGGAATCGACGTAGGTCACCGTTCCAGCCCAGGGCGTATGGATGCAGCAGCCCGAATCGCGGGCCACGCGCTCCTCGATGCCAGTGCCGACGAACGGAGCTTTGGGCAGCAGCAGAGGAACCGCCTGACGCTGCATGTTGGAGCCCATCAGAGCGCGGTTGGCGTCGTCGTGCTCAAGGAAGGGGATCAGAGCCGACGAAGCGGAGACGACCTGACGCGACGAAACGTCGAGATAATCGACCTGCTCGGGCGTGACCTTGACGATATCGCCCTTGTAGCGCGCATAGACGGAAGACTCCGTCAGGCGCCCCGTCTCGGGATCGAAAGGCGTGTTGGCACGGCCGACGTAATAGTTGTCCTCTTCGTCTGCCGACATGTATACGACTTCGTTCGGATCCATCGAGACGATGCCGTCCTTCACGGGGCGGCGCGGCGTGATCAGGAAACCGTATTCATTGAGGCGGGCATAGGTGGCCAGCGAGGTGACCAGACCGATGTTAGGACCTTCGGGCGTCTCGATGGGGCAGATACGTCCGTAGTGGGTGTAATGGACGTCGCGGGCTTCGAATCCGGCACGCTCGCGGCTGAGGCCGCCGGGGCCGAGGGCCGAGAGGCGGCGGCGGTGCGTCAGTTCGGAAAGAGGGTTGTTCTGGTCCATGAACTGCGAGAGCTGGCCGGAGCCGAAGAACTCGCGCAGCTGAGCCGAGATCGGGCGCACGTTGATGAGATCGCGTGCCGACGCCTTGGACAGGTCGGCCACGGTCGTCATGCGCTCGCGGGCGATGCGCTCAAGACGCAGCATGCCGACGCGCAGCTGGCTCTGGAGCAGCTCGCCGACCGACCTGACGCGGCGGTTGCCGAGATGGTCGATGTCGTCGGTGTGCTCTTCGCCGATCTCGGGATACGTCACGTCGTCGCGCTGTTCTTCCGTGTCACGCAGAGCGACCAGTCCCTTGACGATGCGCACAAGGTCGTCGAGCGTCAGCAGGAACTCGTTCGGATCCAGGCTGAGTCCGAGACGGCGGTTCATCTTGTAGCGTCCGACGCGGCCAAGCGTGTAGCGGTGCACGTCGAGGAAGAGCTGATCGAAATACTCACGGGCGCCCTCGATGCGGACGGGTTCGTTGGGTCTCATGCGGCGGAGGATCTCAAGCAGTGCCTCGTCGACGCTGCTGGTGGGATCCTTCTCGAGAGCGGAGACGAAGATCGGAGCGACGTTCCAGACTTTCAGCGTCGTTCTTCCCTGCTCCCAGAGCAGCTCCAGCCCCTCCTTGGCAAGACGCGTGCCGCTGCGCAGCAGCACCTGTCCGCGGCTGTCGGTGACATCCTCGGCCAGGAGGCGGCCTTCGGCTTCTTCAGAGACGATGTCGAGATCGATGACCTCGCCGCCGAACGTGCGCAGGAGCTCCTCGTTCGTGCCCAGGCCGAACGCCTTGAGCAGAACGGTCGCGGGCAGCTTGCGGCGGCTGTCGATGTTGACGGAGAGCGAATCGCCGGCCATGATGAACTCCACCCAGGCGCCGCGCTCAGGGATGATCTTCGCCGAATAGTTCTGCACGCCGCTGGTGCCGGTCTCGGACTTGAAGTACACGCCGGCGCTGCGGGCCAGCTGATTGACGACGACGCGCTCGGAACCG
>JAGAYQ010000307.1 GCA_017940445.1 Pyramidobacter sp.
ATCGACTGGGTGCTCAGGTCGTTCGACCGCCGCACGCAGATGACGATCATCAGCCCGCAGTCGGAGAAGATCGTCGGCTATATCATGAACACGCTCGACCGCACGGCCACGCTGATCTCTGCCCGCGGCGCCTATCTGCGCCTGCCGACGGAGATGGTCATGGTCATCCTCACGCGCCGCCAGTCGGTGGAGCTGAAGCGCTTCGTGCGTAGCGTCGATCCGTTTGCCTTCGTCATCATGGGCGACGTGACGGAAGTGGTGGGCGAGGGCTTCAAAAAGTGGGAGGCCGACGCGTAGCGTTGTTGAATCACAAAGGAGACTGAACATGTTCCGGTCATTTCTTTTTTCATACAAACAGAGCGATGGCTATGAGTTTGAAGTCAGCGTGCATGTAGATGGAAAAAAACTGCTGCACTCGGTGACTCGGCGCGTAGACCGCACAGTGCCCATAGAGCAGGTGGCGCTGGATAAGCCTCTCACGTATGCCAAACGGCGACTGGAGGCGTTTGAGGCGCTGAAGGTCGAAGAGTGGCCGCTCTCGCTCACGGGCGAGCCCGAAGATGAATACAAAAGCGTGCAGTGGAAGCTTGAAACGGTGGACGAGCTTGGCAATAAGCGCGTCGTCCGCGGCAAGGACGCCTACCCGGAAAACTGGCGCGCGTTCGTCCGTTACCTTGACGAACTCGTGCCGAAGCTCCGGATCCTTGATCCTGACGGAATCGACGAGATCAGCATCAACGTCGATTTTCGTCCCTGGAGGCGTCCTGACGGCCCCCGTTCGGCACAGGAAGTGGAAGAAACGCTTGTGATCCGTCGCTGGCCGGGACAGCTGTCCGTGTCCAAGAAATGGGGCGATATGCTCGATTCCTTTGCCGTGTACGACAAAAAAGGCGGCTTCGACGAACTGATCGACCTCTTTGAAGAGTGCATGGATGATTATACAGCCGAGCCGCCGGAAAAACATCCCGATCTGCCTGTTTGCAAACTGATCGCGCGTTATCACGGCGGCGACGGCGTGCTGCTCAAATTTCCCTACACACGCGTCTTTCTTCCCGAGCGATGGACGGAAGCGATGGACAAGCTGGACGAATTTTTAAAGATCTTCGCCAGTTCTTGCTACTGTTCGGACCAGTCGCGCTACTACTTTGGAATGCGCAAGGGCGAGCGACTGGTCGCGCTCGTCTTGCCCGGACTGGGACTAAACAATTCAGAGCCTGTGTGGTGCTGGACCGACGATGACGGTTACTATCCCGGCAACTGTGTCCGCTACCGCGATGCCAACTCCAGGAACGAGAAAAACGGCCTCGTCATCAAGGTGGAATATGCCGGCTGGAACGATATCGATCTAAAACACACAGGCCGCCTGCTGCGGCGCCTGACGCCGGAAGAACTGGATAAGCTCGAAATCGGTGATAAACGTTTCATCAGAGAAAGCTAGGGAGCGAGTGATACTCTTTCGCGATTAAAAAGCAAATCGCAAAGCCGCGCCTCCTAAAGGACTAGCTTCGCGTCGCAAGTCGGGCGCGGCAGTCGGTGCCTTGCAGGCGCCACGCTGTCTCATGCGTTTTTCGACACGACGCAGGCGCTATAAAACGGCTAAAAGGCATGAGCCGTTTTAACGAAAAACAGTATAAGCGAGTACAAAATGGGAGACCGTTCGCGAATGCGCCGATCTCCTATTTTGTATCGTGAAAGCGACAATCATACGATATAATCGCATTGAGGATCCTATTGAAAAGGAGTTATTTCTGCATGTTTGAAACGCTTTATTTTTCCCTGAAAATTTACGACACTGAGACGATCGTTTCGATCGCGAAAAAGGGCCGTTCTCTCATGGCGAGCGCGACAAAACGTGTCCTGCCAAACGGAAAGCCCGTCGAGCTGGAACACTCCCACACGATCCCCAAACCCGGGCAGTGGATGCGCGACTGGGAGGCTCTGGACGTGACGGGCTGGACAAAAAAGTTGCTGGAGAAAGCACCGATCCCGATTGAGTGGGGGCTGGAACTGACGTTCAGCGCCCGTCTTCCCTTTTCCATCAGCGGCAAGTCCGCGTGCCCAGCTCATTGGTTTGATTTTCTTGAGCTGCTTGACGCTGCTGTGCCCGAGGTAGGACTTATCGGCGGCGACACCGTTGACGTCATGACGATCGAGCTCGTCCCCAACGGCTGGCATTATCCCGAGTATGAGGGCGTGCGCCCGATCGCGGAATCGTTCTGCCTGGAGCGCGAACGGCGTTCCATTACACTTGTGCGCAGCGAAGAAGACGAATTCGAAGCGCAGGTGCGCATCACGATTGACGCGGGAATCGACGATCTGCTGGACGGTTTCTCGCACTGCCTGAATGGTTTTAAACCGACAGCTCCGCAGACGAAGCCCGGCGAACTCTTTTGCCTCGTCACAATTTTGACCCGCGGGCACGATCGATATGAGCTCACCTTCCCCTATCGCCGCGGCTCGCTGCCGCCGGGCTGGGAAGAGGTGATCAGCGATCTCGACGAGATCTTTGAGAACTATTCCGTGCCTCGGGTGCTGACACATGAAGAAATCTACGGCCACGGCATGGGGCGAAACGAGGTCATGATCGTGCACGTCGGCATCTTCGGCAGCGAAGGCGAAGTGGTCGAGTGCTGGACGGACGACGATTCGTATTACCCCGGCCAGATCGTCTATTTTCGCAAAAACAGCTCGCGGCATGACCAAAAGGGAATGCTGTTAAGCGCCGAGTACGTGAAAAAAAGCCAGGCCGACATCAGCGGCATGGCCGTCCTCACCGGACATGCCGCCAGCGATCTGTTCGACGAGGTGATCGACCCTCGCAGCGGCGTTATCAAAGGCGACTTTGGCCGCAAGTAACCGCCCATATAAAACAAACGGAGACCGTCCCTCAAAGGAGAAGGCCTCCGTTTTATTGCGTAACAGTTACAGCAGCGCGTTGAACAGCCAGCCTGTCACGACCGCGACGGAGAGGACCGAGGCGAGGAAGGCGATCAGCAGCCTGGGGCGGAAAATCGACGACAGCAGCGAAACCTCGGGAACGCTTGCTCCCGCGCCGCCTAAAATCAGCGCGACGACCACGCCTGAAGAGACGCCGCGCGAGATCAGGGCGCTGGCGATGGGGATGAGCGTGTCGGCGTGGATGTGCAGCGGAATGCCCGCGAGCGCTGCCAGAGGGATGGTCCAGATGCTGCTGGCGCTGCTGAGGTAGTCAAGCAGCGACTGCGGCACGAACTCGTGCACGAAAACGCCGATGGCGGCGCTGATGAGCAGCCAGACGAATACGGCGCGGAACATCTGCCACGTTTCGTACAGGGCGATCTTGCAGGCTTCAAGCAGCCGGCTCCAGAACGTGTCGCCCAGCTCGCGCCACTGCACGCCGGCCGACAGACGCCCCTGCCAGGCGATGTGATTGACGCAGGAGGCAAAGCCTGCCTTGTCGAGCGCCAGACCGACGCCGACGGCGAACGCGAACGTGACGGCGGCGTACAGCGCCGCGGCCACGGGGCTGAAAAAAGCTGCCATCATCGTGACGACAGCGGGGTTGAGGATGGGGGAGACGATCAGGAACGACATGCATCCGCAAAACGGCGCGCCGCTTTTGAGCAGACCGATCAGCACGGGGATGGTCGAGCATGAGCAAAAAGGCGTGGCGACTCCCAGCAGCGCTCCCAGCGCGGCGCTGACGGCCGGCCGGCGCGATGAGAGCGCACGGCGGATGCGCCGCGGCGAGACGAGGATCTGGAGCATGATGACGAAAAAGCCGATGACGGCAAACAGCACAAGCAGTTCGCCGAAGATCTCAAAAAACGTGTGCGCGGCGTGATGCAGCGCTTCTG
>JAGAYQ010000308.1 GCA_017940445.1 Pyramidobacter sp.
CAGAATCAGAAGCGGTTCCTGCGTCCGGCGCTGGGCGGTCTGCTGAAGGTGCGCGACGACGCAGCAATCGCTGCGTGCGCGCAGGATTATATCCGCGAGCTTGAGATCAAATGTGTCGGTCCGGCGCAGCGCGTGCGGGAGCTTTCCGGCGGCAACCAGCAAAAAGTCTGCCTTGCCAAGGCGTTTGAGACGCATCCGCGTCTGCTGTTCGTCTCGGAGCCGACGCGCGGCATCGATGTGGGGGCGAAGAAGGTCGTCCTCGATACGCTCAAAAGGTACAACCGCGAAAGCGGCATGACGATCGTCATGGTCTCGTCGGAGCTTGAAGAGCTGCGTTCGGTATGCGACCGCATCGCTATCATCGACAAGGGCGTCGTGGCCGGCATCCGGCCGGCGGGCGATCCGTCGGAGAAATTCGGCTACATGATGCTTGGCACGGGAGAGGAGGCCGCGGTCTAAATGCAGCGCGTGAAAAAATTCATCGAAAACGTCGGCTGGCCGCGCATCCTCATCGCGCTGTTCCTGCTGTCGCTGTTCGTCATCGCTCCGTTCGTGGGCGTGCGTCTCGACGCTTCCATCAACGACACACTCGTCCGCTTCGGCATGAACGGCGTGCTCGTGCTGGCTATGGTGCCGATGGTGCAGTCCGGCTGCGGGCTGAACTTTGGCCTGCCTCTGGGCATCATCGCCGGACTGCTCGGCGCGGTGACGAGCGTTGAACTGGAAGTGACCGGCCTTGCCGGCGTGCTTACAGCCATGCTGATCGCCACGCCCATCGCCGTGTTCCTGGGCTGGTGCTACGGCCTTCTGCTCAACAAGGTGAAAGGCAGTGAGATGATGATCGCGACCTATGTCGGATTCTCGTCGGTGGCCTTTATGTGCATCATGTGGCTGGCACTGCCTTACAGCAGCCCGAACATGGTGTGGGGCTACGCAGGCCGCGGTCTGCGCACGACGATCTCTGTCGAAGCCTTCTGGCAGAACGCGATCAGCCGCTTTGCCTCGTTCCGCATCAATGAGTTCCTGGCAGTGCCGACAGGCATGTTCATCGTTTTTCTGCTGCTCTGCGGCGCGATGTCGCTGTTCATGCGCACGAGGACAGGAACGGCGATGACGATCGTCGGCTCCAATCCGGAATACGCGCGCGCCAGCGGCGTGAATATCGATAAGATGCGCACGCTCTCGGTCATTCTCTCGACATGGCTGGGCGCGATCGGCATCATCATGTACGAGCAGAGCTTCGGCTTCATTCAGCTCTATATGGGGCCGTTTTACATGGCGTTTCCGGCAGTCGCGGCTATCCTCATCGGCGGCGCTTCGGTCAAAAAAGCCGGCATCGTCAACGTGATCGTCGGCACGATCCTGTTCCAGGGCATCCTGACGATGACGCCGTCCGTCATCAACAGCATGATCCAGACGGATATGTCCGAGGTCATCCGCATTATCGTTTCCAACGGCATGATCCTCTATGCTCTGACTCGTGCGACGAAGGGGAGATCATGATGAACAGCTCGAAAAATCTCAAGATGTTCCTGATCAGGAACGCCGTGCCGATCGTCTTTATCCTTGTCAGCGCCGCGGCGATCCCGTTTTCTCAGTTCTCGGCGGATTATCTGATCCAGGAGATGCTCGTGCGGCTGTCGCGCAACTCGTTCCTCGTGCTTTCGCTGCTCGTGCCGATCATGGCCGGCATGGGGCTGAACTTCGGCATGGTGCTCGGCGCGATGGCGGGGCAGATCGGTCTGATCTTCGTCAGCGACTGGAACGTCGTGGGGCTGCACGGACTCGTTCTGGCTGCGATCATCGCCACGCCGCTGGCGATCGTCTTCGGCTGGATCTGCGGCGTGGTGCTGAACAAGGCCCGCGGGCGCGAGATGGTCACGTCGTACATCCTCGGCTTCTTCATGAACGGCGTGTATCAGCTCGTCGTCCTCTATGGATTCGGTGCCGTCGTGCCGATCTCCAGCCCTAAGCTGCTGCTCTCGCGCGGCTACGGCATCCGCAACACGCTCAATCTTGACACGCTCCGGCGCTGTCTTGACGATCTTGTCCGCTGCGAGATCGCGGGCATCCAGATCCCCCTGGCGACGTTTGCCGTCATCGGCGCGTTCTGCCTGTTCATCCTCTGGTTCCGCCGCACGAAGCTGGGCCAGGATATGCGCGCGACCGGCCAGGACATGGCTGTTGCCGAGTCGGCAGGCATCCCCGTGCTGCACACGCGCGTGATCTCGATCGTCATCTCGACGGTGCTGGCCAGCTATGGACAGATCATCTTCCTGCAAAATGTCGGTACGCTGAACACGTACAACAGTCACGAGCAGGCCGGCGTGTTCGCTATCGCTTCGCTGCTCGTCGGCGGCGCAAGCGTGTCGCGCGCTTCGATCCTGAACGTGTTTGTCGGTGTCATCCTCTTCCACCTTATGTTTGTCGTCTCGCCGATGGCAGGCAAGTACCTGACCGGAGATGCGCAGATCGGCGAGTTCTTCCGCGTCTTCGTCAGCTACGGCATCATCTCTCTGGCACTGGTGCTCCATGCCTGGCGGCGTCACGCCGACCGCGAAGCGGCGCGTGCGCATTTCCGCGGTCAGAACTCTGACAAGGAGGCAAAGTGATGAAAACAAGACGGTTCCTTGTCGATCTCGCGCTGATGGCCGCGTTTGTGCTGCTCGGCTGGTACTGTTACGACCGCGGCAAGGCGTATGACTTCATCGTCCAGAACACGGCGTATGCGGCTGGAGCAGAGAAGCTGTCCGGCATGGAAGCCGTTCAGCTGACCGTCGACGGCGGCGCTCCCAAGACACTGTACGACGGCGACATCGATCAGACAGTTGCAGTCGGCAGCGGCACGCATGAGCTGCGCATCGACGTGCTCGATCTTGACGATCGGCCGGTGCCCGGGCAGAGCCGTGTGTTCCGTTTCCGCCTGCGCGAACTGGGCGAAAAGATGACGCTGAATATTCCGTTTGCGTATAAAAGCGGCGTTGCTGTGAAGTGATCGGAATAAAAGCTCTCAGCGCCGCCAGACGAAAGAAAAAAAATCTGCCGGGAAGCGAAAGTAGCTCTTGACAGAATTCGAATTATGAAGTAAGTTTTACAGGCTGCTGGAAAGAAATAACCGTCAAATTTCTTTGTTTGAAGGAGTCTCATCATCAATGTCCAAGAACGTCAACAGAAAAGTCACCCCTAAGGGCAAGATCGTTCGCCGCCTCGGCGTGAACATCTTCGGCAATGCCAAGTACGACAAGCTGCTCGGCAAGCGCGATGTTCCTCCCGGAGGAGCGCCCCGCCGCCGCAACAAGCAGTCGATTTACGGCCTTCAGCTTCAGGAGAAGCAGAAGATCCGTCTTGCCTACGGTGTGAGCGAGAAGCAGCTCCGTGCTGTCTACGTCACCGCCAAGAAGATGGAAGGCGTCACGGGCAGCAACATGCTCATCCTGCTTGAGAGCCGCTTTGACAACGTTGTCTATCGCCTCGGCTACTGCTCGACCCGTCCTCAGGCCCGCCAGCTGGTCCGTCACGGACATTTCCTGCTGAACGGCCGCAAGGTCGACATGCCCGGCGTGCTGCTCAACCCCGGCGACGTGATCACCGTGCGCGAGCGCAGCGCTGAGCTCAAGGTCCTCAAGGAGAACCTTGAAGTCGCCGCCGCCGTTTCCAAGCCCGCTTGGCTGACCCTTGAGGGTGCCAAGGGCACCGTCGTGCGCATGCCTGAGCGCGCCGACATCCCCAACATCGCCGACGAGCAGGTCGTCGTCGAATTCTACAGCAAATAAGTCCATCGACGAAAAAGAGCAGTCCGTTTTCAGCGGGCTGCTCTTTTTGTATATCAAAATGAGTATTTTACATCGTTTTGCGCACGGTTTTGCAAGAAAAGCTCGACGAAGACAGGAAAATGCGCTACAATACAACACAGCAATGAATCAGTTCTCTTTGGGAGGATGGAAAGAATGACTTACAAAGTTATTTTCCTGCGTCACGGTCAAAGCCAGTGGAACCTCGAGAACCGCTTTACCGGCTGGACCGATGTTCCCCTTTCTGAGAAGGGAGTAGAGGAGGCGCGCGCCGCCGGCAAGCTTCTGAAAGAGGAAGGATTTTCGTTTGACGCTGCCTATACCTCGACCCTGAAGCGTGCGATCAAGACCCTCTGGCTGGTCCTTGAGGAGATGGATCAGATGTGGATCCCCGTCACCAAGGACTGGCGCCTCAACGAACGCCATTACGGCGCCCTCCAGGGCTACAACAAGGCCGAGATGGCGGAGAAAGTCGGTGAGGCTCAGGTCAAAGTGTGGCGCCGCAGTTATGACGTTCCGCCGCCTGCCCTGACGGCCGATGACCCCCGTTATCCCGGCAGCGATCCTCGTTATAAGAATCTGAGCGCCGCCGAGCTGCCCCTGACCGAGTGCCTCAAAGATACGGTCGCGCGTGTATTGCCCTACTGGAACGACGTGATCTGCCCTCAGATCCGTGCCGGCAAGAGCCTGATCATTGCTGCCCACGGCAACAGCCTGCGCGCGCTGATCAAATACCTCGACAACGTCAGCGATGAAGAGATCATCGGCCTCAATATCCCCACCGGCATCCCGCTGCTGTACGAGCTTGGCGACGATCTGCGCCCCGTCTCTCACCGCTATCTGGGCGACGAGGAAGCTGCGAAGGCCGCCGCTGAGGCCGTAGCCAACCAGGCGAAGAAGAAATAAATATTTGTCCCCTCAACGCGACTTTTTCGTAAATCAGAACTAGCCAACAGAAAAAGACTGTGCTATAATACCCTCTGTTGCGGAGAGGTGGCCGAGTGGTTGAAGGCAGCTGATTCGAAATCAGCCAGGGGTTCACGCCCCTC
>JAGAYQ010000309.1 GCA_017940445.1 Pyramidobacter sp.
ACGTTTTCATTCAAAATCTTCAACACGAAGACACGAAGAAATGTATAAGCAAAAGAGCAGGGACAGCTCCGTTGGGGCTGTCCCTGCTCTTTTGATGCTTGTCAGCTATGAAGATTTTAATTCAAAACCTTAGGCACGAAGACACAAAGAAAATCAGAGGCAAAACGCACGGGTGTCACTTGTTTTTTCTTCGTGTCTTTGTGCCTTCGTGTCGGATTTGAATTTAAAGTCCGTTTTCCTTGACAAACGTCGCTGGGTTCGGTATTTTTGCTTTGATGCTGTACCTATTTGTCCGAAATGCAGGAGGTCTTCGATGATGAAAGAATACACGTTTGCCTACGGCCGCGGCAGCAAGACGTTCTCGCTCGACGAGTCCCGCGTGTTGCAGACGATCGAGATGCCCGACACGCCGCCGCTGGCAGATATCAGGGCGGCCGTGCTGGAAGCGATCGCTCATCCCATCGGCTGTGAGCCGCTGGCGGAGCGCGTAAAGCCGGGCGACACGGTCACGTTCATCTGCAATGACCCCACCCGTGTGGCCAACAGCTTTGACTTTATGCCGGTGCTTGTTGACGAGCTGAACCGCCTCGGCGTGCCTGATGAAAACATGCAGATCGTCTTTGCCCTCGGCACGCACCGTCTGATGACGCCGGAAGAGATGCGCGCGGCCGTCGGCGAAAACGTTGCTTCCCGGCTGAAAATGTACAACAGCGACGCAAACGTGCCGGCTGATTTTGAATATTTCGGCGCGACGAGCCGTTTCACTCCTGTGCTGATCAACAAGCGCCTCTGCCGCAGCACGCACGTCATCCTCACGGGGACGATCGTGCACCATTTTTTCAGCGGCTACGGCGGCGGGCGCAAGGCCGTCTTCCCCGGCTGCGCGGCGATGGAATCGATCCGGCACAATCACAGCTTTATGCGCGATCCCCGTTCCGGGCTGGGCAAGGCGGAAGGCAACCCTGTCTATGACGATCAGATGGAGGCTGTCGCGATGTGGGCGGCCGGACGCAGTGTCTTTCTGTTCAACGGCGTGCTCGACGCGCAGCACCGTTTCCTGAAGATGTTTGCCGGCGACTGGCGTGCAGCCCATAAAGCGGCATGCGCGTTTGTCGATCAGGTCTACGGCGTGCCGATCGAGAAGAAGGCGGATATCGTGATCGCCAGCTGCGGCGGCTGGCCCAAGGACATCAATGTCTATCAGATGCAGAAGACGATGGACAACGCGGTGCTGGCCGTGCGCGACGGCGGCTGCGTGGTGCTGCTGGCCGAATGCGAAGAGGGCAGCGGCAGCAAGGTCCTGGAAGAGACCTGCCGCCGGCTGAAAAGCCCTGACGCGATCGAGGCCGACCTGGCGAAGCGTTTCGTCATCGGCGAGCATAAAGCCTATGCGATCACGAGGCTGATGAAAAAAGCGCACTTCATCCTCGTCACTTCGCTTGACCGCACGCTGGCGAAGGATCTGTTCTTCACTGCCGCCGTCGATTCCGTCGATGAGGCGCTGAAGCTTGCCGAAAAGATGACCGGCGCCGACGCTACGGTCGCGCTGATGCCCACCGGCAGTCTGACCGTGCCGCTTTGTTAAGGAAACACTGATAAAATACGTCATCTCCTGCGAAACGCTGCCCGAGGGGCTTCTCCGCCGTACGGAAGTACGCCTTCGAAGCCCCTTGCGGGCAGGTTTCTTCGGATCTGACGCATTTTCTCAGCTTTCCTGTGCGCTGGTTAAAATACCGCATAATGGGATTTAATCAGCGCTTCTTTTAGCATAATGATAACAGCGAAGCCGGCCGGGGATGCGTATCAATGTCCGCATCCCCGGCCGGCTGTTTGCTATTCGTGTGCATGTGATGCTGTCTTGCCGAACTCGCTTTTCAGCTCTTCAAGCAGCATTGCGGCGGCGGGGGAGAAGAGCTGATGCTTTTTCCAGATGATGAACATCCGCGAGCGGTTCAGACCTTCGATCTCGCGATAGCACAGGCCGCTGCCGCTTCCTGTATGGGCGAGCTTGTCGTATGAGACGGCGCAGCCCAGACCTTCGCGCACCATGACCGCACCGTTGTAAAAAAGATTGTAGGTGGCGACGATATTCAGACGCTCCAGCCGGTCGCCGAACCAGCGCGGAAAATCCTGCGCGAGGCATTGGCTGGAGACGATCAGCGGCACGCCGAAAAGGTCGTCGAGCGTGAGGTGTTTTTTCTTCGCCAGCGGCGAATCGCGGCGCATGAACAGTCCCCAGCTGTCGAACGCAGGCAGTTCGAGAAAGTTGTATTTGTTCTCATCGACGCGGTCCATGACAGCCGCGAAATCGAGCAGGCCGCGGTCGAGCCGGTCAGTCACATGAACGCTGTCGCCGCTGAGCACGTCGAAGCGGATGCGCGGACAGCGGGACTGGACACGCTTCACGGCCCGCGCGAAGTATTTGAACGAATCCGACTCGGGGCTGCCGACGGATACGACACCGCCCATGCCGGCATCGTAGGCGCGAAATTCCGCTTGCGTCTTGTCAGCCATGTCGAGGATGTCCTGCGCTCGCCTCAGCAGGAGAAGGCCGGCATCGGTGAGGCGGACGCTGTAGTTGGAACGCGTGAAGAGTTTCTGGCCAAGCTCTGCCTCCAGCTCGTGGAGCTGCTTCGACATCGTCGGCTGTGTGATGTGCAGCCGCTCTGCCGCGCGCGTCATGCTGCCCTCGCGGGCCATCTCCACAAAATACCGCAGCACTCTGATTTCCATGTGCAACCCCTCCTTTGCCCGATGAGTCCAAGTATAATCTGAACCTGTAAAAATCTCAAACAGGTTCCATAAAAGAAGCATGACCGCCGACCGGCATTTTGGACTTGCTTTTTCTTCGCGAATCTCCTATTCTGTGCGCAGAGTTCCAAATTTCTCATGAAAAAGGAGTTTGTGCCCATGAAACTGTTTACGTTTAAAAAATGCGATTCCTGCGCGCCGGAAGTCGGCGTGCTGCGCGACGGCGCTCTCGTCCCTGTTTCGGCGTTCGGGCTGACCTATGCTTCGATGAACGAGCTGATCGAAAAAGCCTCACCCGCCGAGCTGAAAAAACTGGCAGAGGGCGCGTATGACGCATCAGCGCGTCTGCCGCTGGAGGGTGTGCGCGTGCTCTCGCCGATCCCCGAGCCGAAGCAGGACGTGCTCTGCCTGGGGCTGAACTATCTGGCTCACGCTAACGAGGCCCGCAGCTTCAGCGCGGCCTTTGCTTCGAAGGAAGGCTGGCCGGTGTACTTCTCCAAGCGCGTCAGCTATGCTCCCGGCGACGGCGAAGGCATTCCCGCGCACGAGGACCTGACGGAGCAGCTTGATTACGAAGTTGAACTGGCGGTGATCATCGGCCGCGACGCGAAGAACGTGTCGATGGAAAACGCCCGCGATTACGTGTTCGGCTACACGGTGCTCAACGACGTGACCGCCCGCGATCTGCAGAACCGCCATGTGCAGTGGTACTTTGGCAAGAGTCTGGACGGCTTCAATCCGATGGGCCCCTGCATCGTCACGGCCGACGAGTTCGATTTTCCCCCGGCGCTGCGCATCACCAGCTCGGTGAACGGTGAAGTGCGTCAGGATGCCAACACGAACATGCTCATCCACAGCATCGCCAAGATCGTCTCCCAGTTCTCGCAGGGCGTGACGCTGAAAGCCGGCACGATCATCGCCACGGGCACGCCCAAGGGCGTTGCGATGGGCATGGAAAAGCCGCGCTTCCTTAAAAAGGGCGACGTTGTCGTCTGCGAGATCGAGGGCATCGGCCGTCTCACGAACACAGTCGTGTAAAACAGCTTCTGCCGCGCGGATTTTGCCGCCTGGGAACGCTGATGATATAATAGCGGAGAAATCGTTTTGAGGGCGGGAGGGGTAATTTATGCCAAAAACTGATGATTTCTGGTGGTATATCACGCTGAGCGGCCCTGCCGGGATGGAAGACGCGCTCAGCTCGGTCGCTGAGGATTCCGGCTGCATCGGCTCGCTCACGACCAGCCGCGGCGACTCCGTCGATCTTCAGGTGTACTATCGTGCCAATCAGGACCTCGGCGAATGGCTCAAGGTGCTGAACACCTATCTGGAGCCTCTGGACGGCGTGACGATCAGCGACATGGGCAAGATCGAAAACCGTCCCTGGCATACTGAGTGGATGGATGCGTTCCCTCCGCTGAACGTGGGCGAGCATCTCGTGGTCATGGCCCCGTGGCACGCCGGAAAGGAAGAATCGGGCCGGCTTCCCGTGTTCATCTATCCGGGCTCGGCATTCGGGACCGGCTATCATCAAAGCACCCAGGCCGTGCTCACGCTGCTTGAGCGCTATCTGAAAAAAGGCGACGCTGTGGCCGATATCGGCTGCGGTTCGGCGATCCTGTCCATCGCGGCGCTGAAAATGGGCGCAGCGATCGCGTATGCGCGCGATCTTGATCCCTCGGTCGTGGACGAAGCGGTGCGCAACACGCTGGAGCTGAACGGCCTGCCGCAGGAAAAGCTTGACATCGCCGTCGGCGACCTGCTCAAAGGCTTTGACCACAAAGTCGATCTGCTCATGGCGAATATCCTCTTTGAACCCAACAAGGCCCTGCTGCCCGACGTGGCAGCTGTTCTCAACGACGGCGGGCGGGCGATCTTCTCGGGAATGGTGAACGCCGAAGGCGAGCAGTTCAAGGCTCTGCTGGAGCAGAATGGCCTGCGGCTGATCGACGAGGTGCACTTTGACGACTGGTGCGGACTTGCAGCAGAAAAGATCTGATCTGACTCTGGCGGGGCGCCGCGTGCTGATCCAGGCTCTCGGCTGCCGCACCAATCTGGCGGAGGCTGAGGCGCTGAGCTGTGAGTTTGAGCGCAGCGGCGCCTCCGTCGTGGATGAAGCGCCGTTTGACGCGGCGATCGTCGTGACCTGTTCAGTGACAGCGATCGCCGACCGCAAGAGCCGGCAGCTGCTTCACCGCTTCCGCCGCGAGTGTCCCGACGCCTGCCTCGTCGCCTGCGGATGCTGGGCGCAGGGGGCTGCTGAGAAGAACGCCGCAAAGATCGGCGTCAATCTGCTGATCGGAAACCGCTACAAATCCGAGATCCCCGGACTGGTCGCTCTGTGGCTGTCGTCCCGCCCCGAAGGCATCGCGACGATGCGCGGGCGCATGGGGCGCCACTGGGATGAGCTGCGGCTTGAGCAGTCGCCTTATTACGGCCGGGCCTTCATCAAAGTGCAGGACGGATGCGATCACAGCTGTTCCTACTGTGTCGTCCCGGCCCGCCGCGGCCCGTCCGTCAGCCGGCCCATGGCTGATATCCTTGCAGAAGCGCGCCGCTGTGCGGAAAAAGGGCAGTATGAGCTGATCCTCACCGGCGTGCACCTGGGACTGTTCGGCCGCGACAGCGGCGAATCGTTCGCGGACCTTATCCGCGCGCTGGGGCAGGTCGAGGGCGTTTCCCGCCTGCGCTTCGGTTCGCTCGAACCCTTCTGTATCGGCGACGATCTGCTTGAAGCGCTGGCTGAGTCAAAGATCTTCTGCCGTCATCTTCATCTGCCCGTGCAGTCGGGCGACGACGGCGTCCTGGCGCGCATGAGGCGCGGGCACACGGCTGCGGATTATCTCGATCTTGTCGCGCGTCTGCGAAGGGCCCTGGGCGAAGATCTTCATATCTCCACCGATGTGATGTGCGCTTTTCCCCAGGAATCTGAGGCAGCTTTTGGCAACACGCTGTCACTGCTGGAAAAAGCGCGGATCGGGCGCGTTCACGCGTTTCGCTATTCGCCCCGTCCGGGCACGCCGGCAGCGGTGATGTCGGGGCAGATCGACCGTGATACGGCCCTCGACCGGATGGCACGGCTGAAAGCAGCCGCTTCCGCGTCGCTGCAGCGTGAAGCTGAGCGCTGGGGAGGCCGC
>JAGAYQ010000310.1 GCA_017940445.1 Pyramidobacter sp.
CGCGTCCGGGGTCATGTCGTATCCGCTGCCGGCTTTTCGGCGACGGGAATTTCCAAGCTTATACCAATCCATGGGCGCGATACCAACCGGTTTCCTACGTGACGAAGGCTCAGTTGTTCCGGGCAAGAATGCGCTTGGCCTCGTCCGGATTGCGGACGCCCTTGTCAAGTGCAGACTGGGCTGCCTGCTTGGCTTCCGCCAGCCGTCCCTCGTTGGCCAGGAGCTTGGAAAGGTTGAGCCAGGTCTCGCCGGTCGGCGCCAGCGGCGCGGCCTTCTGGTAGGCGCCGATGGCCTGGTCGATCTGCTGCGGCTCGCCGAAATAATAGGCCTGCGCGAGGGCGACGTAGGTCTGGTAGTCGGGCTTGAGGATGTTCTTGGCCAGGCCCTCGTTGATGATCTCGATGGCCTTGGCCTGGGCATCGTCCATGCTCAGGTAGGAGGCCATCAGGTTGCGGTATTCGCGCTCCTCGGTGAGCTCGCCCCTGGCGCGCAGCGCCTCCAGCACGGCCGCCTTCACGTCGGCGCACGGCGGCGTGTCGGGCATGACGATCTCTTTGATGACGCGCGACTCGTCGAGCGCAAACGTTTTCGTCCCGCGGCCGTAGGCAAATGAGTATTCTTTCATCATTGTAGACCTCCTGCATTGACTGCGAATAGGCATATCATCAACGCAAAATTACCGGACCCCGCTGCTTTTGTCAAGGCAATTTCGCTTCGGAACGAAAAAAACGCAGTGCGCTCGGAAGGACGCTTTTTAATTTTTGGTATACAACATAAAAAGCAGGCGTTTGATATTTTTTCGGCGCCTCAGCGGGATACGGCGATAGGGAGCGTCCCCCGCCCATTCGGGATAAATCGGCGAACCATCGGCCTTTATTCAACTGATCCGGGCCATTTGAACTCATCAAATCGCTGTGCTTGCTCAAACCGTTTGCAGGCGTTTTATATCGGCCGCCCCTGCGGCATATGTGTATTTCTATTCAGAAACAGGATGAAACAGACCGTAACTGCTCAGCCATATCGAAAGCGGGAGCGCAAAACGGCACAGCAGCCCCGGCCGGCGGTCAAAAGTTTACTGTTTTTCATTAAAAAGGCCCACGTCTTTTTAAGGAGACACTGATTTAATGAGCCCGATGAGCCGCCAGGGGATTTCGTCGAGTGGCGCGAACGAAGCGAAGAGGTATAGCGGGCTATGTTGATGAGCTTCGCGAGCAGCCAATCGGCGAAAGCTCCGGCGGGGCGCGGGGGAATTGATCAGCGTCTCCTTAAATGCGATCCTGCCCTTTGGCGGCTGCCTTAGCGCGGCAGATCAACTGCGTTGCCGTGCCCATCGGGCAGTAAACACACCACGTTCTCGGCCGAAACAGCGCCATCGTGATCAGTCCCAAAATGGTGGACGTGAGCATGATGCTGTAAAAGCCGAACGCGAACTGCGCCGCCCAGGACGCGGCGCCGCCGTGCCAGGCCCACTGCCACGGAACGCGAAACGTCCACAGCAGCGTGACGGCTGTTTGCAGATCGCGCGCACCGCTGAAGACGAGCGCCGTGTTCCACAGCATGGCGCCGAACATGACGCAGAAAAACGCCAGAAAGCCGAAGCGGAACGCCCTGCCGCGCAAAAACACGGGCGGAACGGCATGCCGCGACAGGCCAAAGCGGCCGCCCAGCAGCGAAAACAGTTGACTGCGTCCGCAATAGCGGCCGCAATACGCCTTGCTGCCCCCAAACAGCGCGAACGCCAGCGGCAGCATCATGTTGAGCAGTCCCAGCCAGGCGAAGAGGATGTTGAAAAAGCCCAGCGAAAAATAGGCGATCTCGGCAAACCAGAGATAGTCGAACCAGCGTTTTTTCATGACTCGGCCTCCGTAAGGGTGATGATGCCGGCCGGGCACTCCATTGCGCAGCGTCCGCAGCCGACGCAGCGGCCGGGATCGACTTTTGCGTACAGGCCGCGGTACACGGCGACAGCGTCTTTGGGGCACACACGGGCACACGCGCCGCACGACACGCATTCGTCTTTGGGCACGCGCGCGATCTTTTTAGCGACGGCGCTCATGATCTTCCCTCCTCAGACAACGGCATAAGAACGGCATAAGTATATAGGAAAAGAGCCGATTTGTCACAGAACGAACGCAATAATTATTCGGCGCGACGACGGGTATGAATTGTGCTAAATTAAACGTTATTCTTTTATTAAACAAAGGAACCACTGATTAAATCTCCTTTGAGCTGTTACAATAG
>JAGAYQ010000311.1 GCA_017940445.1 Pyramidobacter sp.
AGGACCACCGGGACGGAAGCCCGGGCCGGGGCCGCCGGGTCCGCGCCGCTGCGACATCGTCGGAGCCGAGCCGCCCCTGCGCGTGGCAGCAAGCGATGCATCAGCCGCGCTGAGCACGAACACGGACGCGACGGTCGCGAGGAGAAGCGCGATAAACGTCTTTTTCATAGGCGTGATTCCTCCTTTTTCAGGATCCGCAAAAGCATCAGCGGCGTTTAGTTGCCGTCGTACTCGCGGTTATAGTTGTAATCGTAGCTGCTGTCGTAGTTGGTGTCGGTGTTATTGTTGCTGTTGTTGGCAGCGCCGACAAGCAGACCGAGGAACAGCAGCGCGCCGCCGACGGCGAGGGCGTCACTGTGGCTGCTTTTTCTGTGTCCGTGACGGGGAGGCGGAGGCGCGGGGCGATAGTGTCCAGGGCCTCCGTGATGGCCAGGGCCGGGGCCGGGACGGAAACCGCCGGGACCTCCCGGTCCGCGACGGGGACCGGGACCAGGGCCGGGGCCTCCAGGCCCGCGGTGAGGACCGGGGCCGCCCATGCGGGGCGGGGGCGCGGCGTACGCGGCCGAGAGCATCGAGACGGGAGACGAAAGCGCGAAAGTTCCCATCAGCAGCGAGGTGATCAGCATTCGAGAGATCTTCATCGGTTATTCATTCCTTTCTCAAAAGCCGGAAAGCCGAGGCTGTCCGGCTTTCCTTTCGTCATGAACTGGTGCCTTCTTTCTGCGCAGATCGCGCGCAGATTACTGCTTGGCGTCTTCTGCCTTTTCAGGCGCAGGAGCCGGCGCGGCCTCGGGGGCAAGCTCGGGCGCCGGGGCGTTCTCAGGAGCGGGGGCGTTCATCTGCGGACCAGGACCGAAGCCCTTCATGCCGTGCTTGGGACCGGGCATCGGCTGACCGCAGCGGCAGCCGGGCATGGGAGCGAAGCCGTGATGCTGAGGCATCGGCATCATCTGAGGGCCGTAAGGTCCCCACATCCATCCCATCTGCGGAGGCATCCAGCAGCCGCCGTGACGAGGACCGAACGGAGCGGGGCCGCCTTTGCCAGGCTTCGGACCGGGGCGTCCGTCAGGGCCGGGCTTGGGGCCGGGGCCGAAGGGGCGGGGCTTAGGGGCGTTGCCGTCGAGCACCTGCTGCACTTCCCACTCGCGCACCTTCATGTGCAGCTCCTCGGACTTCTTCAGCATCTCCATTGCCTTGGCGGCGTCGGGCTTGTCCTTGCGGAGCTCCAGATTCAGGTCCTTTCTCAGGCTGCGCATCTCCTTGTAAGCGTTCTTGATCTCCTCGGGTGCGCTCTCAGGGATGCGGGCTCTGTCGCGCTGCATGGCATGCGGAGGAGGCGGCATTCCGGGACCGCCGCGACGGGGACCGTGACCGCCCATGGGGGGCATATGAGGCGCGGCGATGGCCGCTGAAGCTCCCAGAAGTGCGATCGCAAGTCCGCTGATGATCAGACGATTCTTTTTCATTTTCATTTACCTCCTGATTTTTAACGATTATATCACACCGTCCGAAAGATTTGTTACTCGTGTTCTTCCTTTCGAACGTGGCCCAAGTATAATCGAAAAATCGCGGCCGCACATTGGGGAAAACTCCAATTTTGCTGATGCGTATTTCTCCAAAACTTCAGCGCCGCTTTGCATGTGCGAAAAAATTGCAGAAAAATTCGATTCACTAATTCGTGCGACGGCGATACAATAAGAAGCGTCAATAAAATCTATCCCCCACAGGAGGACCAACCCATGATCACGATCGTACTGGCTGACGACCATCCCCTTACACGCGCGGGACTGGCAGCCTGCATCGGCGAAGAAGACGGCCTGAAGCTGCTCGGCGAAGCCAGCGACGGCAAACAGGCGCTGGAACTGATCGAACAGCTCCGTCCCGACGTGGCGCTGCTCGATATCCGCATGCCGGAGATGGACGGCATCACCGTCGCCCGCAAAGTCAAGGACGAAAAGCTGCCCACAAAAGTCATCATGCTCACCGCCTACGACGCGCAGCCCTACATCGTCGCCGCGCTCTCGGCAGGCGCGCGCGGCTTCATCGTCAAGACCTCGGCCGTGATGGAGCTGACGCAGGCGCTGCAGACGGTGATCGGCGGCGGCATCTACCTCGACTCGTGCATCGCCGGCTCCGTCGACAGCGGCAAAAAAAGCATGGACCCGCTTTCGCCGCGCGAGCGCGAAGTGCTGCTGCTCTCGTCCAAGGGCTTCCCCGTCAAGGAAGTCGCCACGAAACTGGCCATCACCGAGCGCACCGTACAGGCGCACCTCTCGTCCGTCTACACCAAATTCGGCGCCAAGAACAAGACCGAGGCGCTCATCATCGCGCTGAAAAACGGCATCCTCTACATCGACGAGCTGCTTGAAGGAGAGCTTCCCTCATGAAAAAGCGCCGCTGGCTGCTGCCCGCCCTGCTGATGACCATCCTCGTGCCCGTAGTCTCCGCGCTGATCTTCTCCACACGCGGCCTGTACGCGCAGCGCGACGCCATGGTGAAGATGGCCCAGCGCTACTCGCAGGGACTGGCTCGCAGCATCACGCGCGAAGAAAGCGGCTCGCCGACGGAAACGCCCCTGCAGCGCCACCGCCGCATGGGCCTGTTCCTGAAACTGCTCACCGTCGGCCCGCCCGTTCCCGGCTGGATCGCCGTCGTCGGCCCCGG
>JAGAYQ010000312.1 GCA_017940445.1 Pyramidobacter sp.
AGCGGAAACTCCAACCCTTTGGAGGCGTGGATGGTCATCACCTTCACCGTGTCGCCGCCGCTCTCGGCGGAGGCCTCCGGATCAGCCGCCCCTCTCTGCATCGCCCGCCGCAGGTAGGCAGCAGCTCCCACGGGCGAAGCGCCGGTGCCTGCCTCATAGCTTTCGAGAAGCTGAACGGCTCGTCTGAGGTTGGCAAGAGCCCCGGCCCGCTTACGGGGATGCACGTTTTTCAGCAAATCGCCGCGCCGCAGCAGCGACGCGAGCGCTGCCGAAGGTCCGCGCAGACGTGCTGAACGTGCAAGAGCCCGCAGATGCGCGGCAAGCTGAGGACAGGCCCGTTCAACGGCCGTCAGCGGCTCGCTGCCCAGGAGCGGCAGCAGCGCCTGCGCTTCGTTCTGAGTCAGTCCTGAAAAAGGCGAGCACAGAAATCCGCCCAGGGCCGCCGCATCATCCGGTTCGGCAAGAAAGGCGGCCAAGGCGCAGGCGTCGCGGATCTCGGTGCGGGCATAGAAGCTGCGGCTGCCCGTGAACTCGGCGGGGACAGCGCAAAGCGAAAAAGCCCGCTGCAGCGATTCATAGGAGCTGCGCGTCGGCGTCAGCACGGCCATGTCGCCCCAGCTCACGGGGCGTAGATGATCGCGATCCCAGACGGAAGCGCCTTCTTCTTTCAGCGCCGAGAGGCGGAGGGCAAGGCGCAGCGCCAGGCGGTCGCGAACGCTCCCTGCGTTCTCAGACGTTTCGCCTTCAGCGTCGCGCGCAAAATCTTCGATCAAACGCTCGCACACCGGCAGGCCTGTCTTCTGACGCTCGTCGATCCAGGCGGCCGCACGCGCAAGCCCCCGAGGCGACTCAAGCGGCTCATAAGGCACAGCCAGACCTTCGCCGAGGGAGCGTTTCCACACTGTTCCGAAGCGGCCGTTGACGGCATCCAGAACGCGCTCGCCGCTGCGGAACGAGACCGACAGAAGGATATAGCGCCCTCCGCCGTCGCGCGCCTCACGGATATACTTTTCAAAAAGCGCCGGCTCCGCGTGGCGGAAGCGGTAGATCGACTGCTTCAGGTCGCCGACGACAAAAAGCCGGGCGCCGGCGGCACGGCGGATGACGGTCAGGAGCTCGTCCTGCTGATCGTTCGTGTCCTGAAACTCGTCAACGAGTACTTCGGCAAAGCGCGAGGCATAGCGGGGATCGCGCCGGAGCGCTTCCTTCGCAAGGGCAATCATGTCGGAAAAGGTCAGACTGCCGCGCGCGTCGCGGAAAGCGTTCCATTTTCGCCAGCACATCCAGGCAAGACGGATCAGCAGCGAACGCAGCCGCAGCTCCTCATCGCCGAAGCCGTTTTCGGCGATGTGCGCAAACGGAAGGAGCTTATTCGCCTTGTCGCGCCAGTCCTTCAGCTTCATTCCCATTTCTTCTGCGAGCGCGTCAGCAAGTTTGCCGCGGGCGTTCGTGACCGCTTCGGCAGCCTCGGCAACAAATGCGCGGCAGTCAGCGGCGCTGTCAAAACCGCGGGCAAGCCACTTTTCGCGCAGCTTCGTCAGACGCTGAGCAAGCTGCCCGGGCTTTTTGCCGGGATCGACAAACTCAGCCGGATCGACGTCGAGCGCGTCGCTCCAGCGGTCAGCCAAAGCCGCGCATTCGCGGTCCACGATCCGCTCCAGCAGTGAACGAGCCGGCTCGGCGTGATCGTCCGCAGCGAGCAGGACCGACTCGGGCGTCTGGCCGAAGTCGGCCATCATGCCTTCAAATTCGCGCGCAAACGCCGCGACGTTCTCCGCCCCCCAGAGGCTGACAGCCTGCGCGGCTTCGGCACTGTTCAGCAGCTCGCGCGCGGATGAAGAGAAGGCCTCGTCCATGCGCGCGCAGAACCATTCGTCATCCAGCCGGTCGAGCGCGCCGCTCAGTTCGCCCCAGAACTCTTCAGCCTCGGGATCGGAAAGCAGGCGCAGCGACGGCTCCACAGGCAGCGACAGCCCCGCTTCACCGATGACGCGCGCTCCGAAGCCGTGCAGGGTGGATATATAAGCCTGATCCAGCGCGGCACTCGCTGCCGCGCGGCGGCGCGACAGCTCAGGCGAACTGCCCAGCGCCGGCTCAAGTTCCGCAAGCAGAGCGGCGATGCGGCTGCGCATCTCTGATGCCGCTTTTTCGGTGAACGTCAGCGTGAGGATGTTCCGCACATCCGTCCTCGTCAGCGCCGTCCAGACAAAGCGCCACGCCAGCGTCCAGGTCTTGCCCGTACCCGCCCCGGCGCTGACGACCGTGAGCGGCGCATCGGAAGTGATCGCCTCGACCTGCGCCGGGAGCCCCAGTGAGGCAACATGATCCCGAAGCAGCGCCAGATCTGCCGCATCAAGCGGAGGAAGCCCGCAGCCGTGTTCATTCATCATCGTTTTCCTCCTCGAGCTCGCCGCGGAATTCACCGCGCCGGCACAGCGCCGCGAACGAACAGACACGGCAGGAGTCGCTTTCATACAGCGGCACGAACTGCCCCGTGTTCAGCGAGCCGGCAAGAGCGCTCAGCAGTTCCGAAGCCGCGTCCATCTGCCCTTCCACCGACATCGTGCGGCTGACCGGAAGCGACAGCGCCGAGCGCAGATCGTCACGCCACAGCCCGGCGACGCCGCCGTCGCGCAGGCCGAAGTATCCCCAGCCGGCGCACGAACTGCCGTTCTGTTCGAGCGCAAGCGCGTATCCAGCCAGCTGCAGAGCTTTTTTGTAGTTTTCAGAACGGCCCGCTTTATAGTCCCAGAGCAGGAATCTTCCGTCGCGCAGCCGGTCGAGCCGGTCGCAACGGCCGGAGAAGGTCACGCCGCCGACTGCAAGCGGAGGCAGCTCAAGCTCGCACTCCACGCTCTCCCGCAGCGGACGCAGGAAGACCTCAAGCTCATCCTGCTTCTGCGCGCATCGTTCCACGCGCCAGCGCAGGCTCGCGAGATCACGGCGCAGCGAGGGCGAACGCAGCAGCTCCGGATACACCGCTTCGAGCGCCTCGTCAAATAAGCCCTGCGCCAGCACCGCGATGCCCGACTTCGCGCCGGACGCGGCATACACCTGCCAGACGCGTTCCCAGAGCAGATGGACAGCCGTGCCGCCGCGAAGGACATCGTACTCGCCCTCACGCGGCGGTTCAGGCAGCCGCAAAAGATGACGCATCGCGAAGAAATACGGACAGCCGGCATAATCGTCGATCGAGCTGAAACTCGCCCGCGTTCCCCTCACGCTGAACAGTCCCGGACGAGTCCGGACCGCCGGCAGCGTGCTTTCGGTCCGCAGATCAGGACGCCTCGATTCCACCGGCACAAGGGCCTCTTCATCGGGGGCGTCGAGGATGCCGTCCAGCCGCCGGACGATCTGCCGCGGCTCGCTGCCGATCCAGCCGCCGCGCTGTGCTGACTGAAAGAACGGCGTCATCTCCTGCGGACGGTCCTGAGCGTCCGCCGCGCTGTGGCAGACAAACGTCAGGCGGTTCCCGCAGGCGATCAG
>JAGAYQ010000313.1 GCA_017940445.1 Pyramidobacter sp.
ACTATCTGCGCGAGCTGACCAACTGCCCCAATCTGCGCGTTTTTCAGGATCAGGTCGAGGAGCTGTGGATCGAAAACGACCGCCTCAAAGGCGTAAAAACGCGCTTTCAGCTTGTCTTCGAAGCGCCTCGCGTCATCCTTACCACCGGCACCCACCTGGGCGGCCGCGTCCACGTCGGACTGGTCAATTTTGCCTCCGGTCCCATGGGGCAGCAGCCGGCGGTGAACCTTTCAAAGTCGCTGAGCAGCCTGGGCATCGTCATGCAGCGCCTCAAGACCGGCACCACGCCGCGCCTGTACCGCGACAGCATCGACTGGAGCGGCATCGAGATGCAGGAAGGCGAAACGACGCCCGTCTGCTTCGACCTCTGGGGGCAGAAAAAGATCTATCGCGAGATCGCCTGCGGCATGATCCGCACCAACGCCGAGACTCACCGCATCATCACCGACAACCTGGAGCGCTCGCCCATCGTTCACGGCGAGATCACCGGCACCGGCCCGCGCTACTGCCCTTCGATCGAGTCAAAAGTGATGGCCTTCCCGGAGAAGGACAGCCATCCCATCTTTTTGGAGCCCGTCGCCCGCGGCAGCGTCGAGATCTACGTGCAGAACTTCTCCACCAGCCTGCCGTTCGACGTGCAGATCGCCATGACGCGCACCCTGCCCGGCTGTAAAAACGCCGTTATCCTGCGCCCCGGCTATGCCATCGAATATGACGCCATCGATCCGCAGCAGCTTTCCCTGTCGCTGGAGATGAAAAAACTGCCCGGCCTGTTCTGCGCCGGACAGATCAACGGCACCTCCGGCTACGAAGAAGCCGGCTCGCAGGGCCTGCTGGCCGGCATCAACGCCGTGCTTTCGCTGCGAGGCGAAGAGCCGCTGGTCCTCGGCCGCCATCAGGCCTATCTCGGCGTGCTCGTCGACGATCTTGTCACCCGCGGCACCAAAGAGCCCTACCGGATGCTCACCAGCCGCTGCGAACACCGTCTGCTGATGCGCCACGACAACGCCGACCGCCGCCTCTCGCCCATCGGCCGCCGCCTCGGCCTGCTCAGCGATCAGCAGTGGGACACGCTTCAGCGCCGCTGGGAAGCCGAAGACCGCGAAGTCGAACTGCTGAAAAACACGCATCTGTCGCCTTCAGCCACCGCCCCTGTCTTGGAGCGCGAGGGCCGGGAACCCCTTGACCGCGGCATCTCGGCCGCCGAACTGCTGCGCCGGCCCGAGATGAGCTATGAAAAAATCGCCCCCCTCCTGAGCGGAGAGCGGCTGACCGGTGAAGCCGCCGCCAACGTTGAGACCGCCGTCAAGTATCAGGGCTACATCGACCGCCAGCAGCGCAGCGTCGAAAAAATGCTGCGCCTGGAGAACATGAAGATCCCTGCCGGGTTTGATTACGGCGAGCTGACAGGGATGCTTGCCGAAAGCCGCGAAAAGCTCGAAAAAGTGCGCCCCGCCACGCTCGGCCAGGCCGGACGCATCTCCGGCGTCACGCCGACCGACCTGCAGCACCTGGCCGTGTAT
>JAGAYQ010000314.1 GCA_017940445.1 Pyramidobacter sp.
ATGTCGTCGATGGTCAGCGCGATCGTGCGGCCGCAAAGGCGCCTGTCCTGCGCACTGAGAAAGCCGGCGAGGCGACGCGCCGCGTCATTTTCCGTGAGCAGACGGTTGAGCTCGCGGACTTCGCGCAATCGGCGGCTGAGCTGCGCGATCAGCGAGGCAGCCGCATCGGGAAAGAGGCGCCGAAAGTCGAGAAAAACGCCGCTGCGGATCTCACACAGGTTCACGTCAGTCATGCAGACACCGTCGTAGGGGTACACGCCCGCGTCGAGGAACAGGTCTTCGCCGGCCGTGCGCCCCGGCGTTAGCAGCTCGACGATCGTTTCCCGGCCGTCGGCGTCAGTTTGCCGAAGCTTGACCGTCCCCTCGTGCACTACGCGCACGGCGTCCGCCACGTCGCCCTCGGCAAAGAGGAGCGTTCCGCGCTCGTATCGTGCGTGATGAGCGCGATCGGCCAGGTACTTCTGCGTGTCATAGGGCAGCGACGCGAACAGGGGTACATGTTCCGTGCAGAGCTGTTCTCGCGCCTCGCTGCAGCAGACGCGGCTCATTCTCTTTTCAGCAGCGCGGCCGCAAGCGCGAGCAGTTGCGCGAAATCAGTCTCCGTCGGGTTCCACAGAACACGAACATTCTCGGGGACAACGATGAAACCGGCGTCGGCCAGACGCGCCTGCAGAACTTTGACGCACTCGCCGCTCCAGCCGTAAGCGCCGAAAGCGGCAGCCTTCTTGTTCCTGAACTTGAGCGATTTGAGGAAGCTGAGCCAGCCCGACACGCTCGACAAAATGTCGTTGCCCACGGTAGGCGATCCAACAGCGATGGCGCGCGATTTGAACACCTCGGTCATCACGTCGTTCTTGTCGGCCTTGGCGACGTTGAACACCTTGACGATCGTCGCCGGGCTTTGGCGGGCGATCTCCTCAGCCAGCGCGTGAGCGATTTTGGCCGTAGCCTCCCACATGGTGTCGTAGGCGATCGTGATCTGGTCCTCCTGATAGGCGTCGCACCATTTGGCATAGGCGCGCACGATCTGCATCGGGTCGTCGCGCCAAATGGCTCCGTGGCTGGGCGCGATAATGTCGAACGGCAGTTTCAGTGCCGCGATCTCCGCCAGTTTGCGCTTGGCCTGCGCCGAAAACGGCGTGAGGATGTTGGCGTAATACTTCATCGCTTCACGCCACAGCACGCATGAGTCGGCACGGTCGTTGAACAGCTCTTCGACGGCGTAATGCTGGCCGAACGCGTCGTTGGAAAACAAGATATTGTCGCCAGTCAGGTACGTCGCCATCGAGTCAGGCCAGTGCAGCATGGGCATCTCGACAAAAATCAGCTTTTTACCGTTGCCGACATCGACAGAATCGCCCGTTTTGACCACGCGGAAATTCCAGCCGCGTTTGCCGAACTGACCTTCCAGACTTTTCACGGCGTTGGCCGTGCAGTACACTGGCGTTCCCGGAATCGCGTCCAGCAGCGCGGGCAGCGAGCCCGAGTGGTCGATCTCGCCGTGGTTGGCGACAATGAAGTCGATCCTGTGCAAGTCGCCCAACACGCTTTTCAGGTTCTCGACGAACTCGAAGCGGTGCGGAGCCCATACTGTGTCGATGAGGACCGTCTTTTCTTCCTCGATCAGATAGGCGTTCTGGCTCGAGCCGTTGTGAATCGAAAAGTCGTCGCCGTGGAACGTCTCCAACTCCCAGTCGAGCCAACCGACCCAACTGACGTTGTTTTTTACCGAACGTTTCATTTTACTTGCTCCTCTCGATGAAGATCGCCATTTTATATGGCTTCGTAGCCTTCAGGCTGTGGATCGCGCCCGACGGCATAATGAAACTGTCGCCCTTGCGCAGTGTGTGTACAACGTTCGAGCAGGTCAGCTCTACTTCGCCTTCAAGCGCGATAATCAGTGCATCGCCGGGCGCAGAGTGGGGCGGCAGCAAACAGCCCTCGCCCATGCTCATCAGCGAGGCCGTGACCTCTTCCGTGTCGATTAGATCACGACTGATCACCTTGTTCGGCTGCGCGGGAATCAGGCCTGCGAGGTTAAAAACTTGTTCCTTGACAATATTCTCCATCGTTCCTTCTCCTTTCAGATACACCTGTGCAAAAACGCAATTTTCGGGAGCGCGCAGCGAATGAAGCGTGCCCGACGGCACTCGCAGGACCTCGCCCTTGCGCAGCGTCAGAGCTCCCACGCCGTCGACCGACGCGTCAAGCGAGCCTGAAAAGATCAGGTACAGCTGATCGCCCGCGTATCGCTCCGCGCTCACGCCGACGTCTGCGCCCAGAGCGAACGCCGTCACGCCAAGCGCGCGGCCGCCAAGCTCCTGAGAGGCCGAACAGCCGGGAAGCGGCGGATTCTCCTCCGTCCACGAAAAAACGCGCTCGTAAACGCCCTTCATGAGCCTTCCCCCTTTCGCTCAAAAACAGTATACCCAACCTTTCGAGAAAAAGCATTGATTTCAATCAACACGCTCGAAAACAAGAGCAATTTTATCGTTTCTTCACTTTATAACTTCGTCAGCCATAGCCAAAGAGCTTTTTCCCCTGGAATGCGCGTGAAAACGCTTCCGCCTCGGGCAGAAGAGGACCTGTCATGAACCTTCAATGCTTGAAGACGCGCTGTGCGCGCAGACTGCCTGTCGTCATCGCGGATGCGACGGGGCACAAGCCGTGGCACGCTCTGTTTATCTCTTCGCAGAAAGTCAAAGCCGCCTATCTGGGTAAGGCCGCTCATACGCAGCTCCCTGGACTCCCCAAAAAACATCACTCGGCGCTCCGCGCCGTGCAGAGGGCAGCATGAAAAAGACGGGCTTTCCGCGTGTTTTCGCGCGGAAAGCCCGTCTTTATGATAACACAAGATACGCTTATTTCTTCTCCATCGTCTGGTTCTTGATCTGCTTCGTGGGGATCTCGCGGATCAGGTCTTTCGACTTGCCGGCGCGCAGCAGGTAGCTGTCGGTGGCGTGTCCAAGCATGGCGACGAGGCGGCGGCTGACGTCCATGGCAGCATCAAGGTCGATGCCGGTTTTCACGCCCATCTCGTCGAGCATGTGGATCACGTCTTC
>JAGAYQ010000315.1 GCA_017940445.1 Pyramidobacter sp.
AGGTCGATCAATGCTGTGGGGTACATGATGATTTCCTTTCGTCTCGATTCGTGAATATGGAAAAGGAGGAGCCGGAGCCCCTCCTTTTTTGTGCGTAAAGACCGGCGTTTAGCCGAAGATGGACATCAGGTAGCCGACGCCGATGCCGCCGAAGGTGCCGACCACGTAGCCCATCAGGGCCATGAGCACGCCGACGGAGACCAGCGAGCCGCTGTAGGAAGCGGCCAGGATGGGCGCGGAAGCCGTGCCGCCGATGTTGGCCAGCGAAGCGACGCCGCAGGTGAACATATCCAGCTTGAAGAGCTTGGCGAAGATGAGCATGAGCACGCCGTGGATGCCGAGGATGAGGAATCCGGCGACGATCCACCAGGCCATGCCGCCCTCAAGCAGCTCCATGAACGAGGCGCGCGAGGCGATCAGGCCGATGACCATGTAGAGCATGATGTTCGACAGCTCGGTGGAGCCGGCGATCTTGCCGATGGGCGTCATGGCCAGGATCAGGCCGAGGACGGAGATCAGGACGATGCGGAAGGTGGCGACGTCAAACACCTGCAGCGCCTTGGGCGAAGCCTTGCGCAGCGCGGTGCCCCACTCGGTGCAGAGCGCGGAGAGGATCAGCGACAGGCCCAGAAGGAAGATCAGCGAGGGGAAGTCGATGGTCTTTTTCTTGGCTTCGGCGAACTCGGCGTCGAGACGCGACGACACTTCGTCGAGGATCTTGGTGTCGGCCTTCATCCACTTGTTGAACGCGGGCGCCAGGCCGATGGCCCAGAGCAGGAACATGACCCAGATGGAGTAATCGATGTTGTCCACGATCGACGCGCCGGCCAGCTGCGCCTCAGTCGCCTGAAGGGCATCGGCCACGGCGACCAGGTTGCCCGAGCCGCCCATCCAGCTGCCGCACAGAGCGCCCAGTCCGCGCCAGGCGCCTTCGCCCAGCAGGTTGTGCATCAGCGCGTACGTGGCGACGAAGCCGATGGCGATCGTGATCGAGGCAGTGAAGAAGCCCAGCAGCATCTTCGGACCCAGCTTGAGGATCTGCCGGATGTCGCAGCGAAGCAGCATGACGAAGATCATCGCATAGAGGATCGGGTTGCGCAGCGCGCTGTACGCGCCCTTGGTGGCGGCAGGGTCCCAAAGCTTGAACGTGCAGCCGAGCATGGCAGCAAGGTACAGCAGGACGACGGGCGGAACGTATTCGAAGAACTTCGCCTTCGTCACCTTCTGCGCGCCGACGAGCAGCGCGGCCATGAACACGAGCGTCGCAAAGTAGAAGAATCCGTCTGTAATCATGAAGCATCCTCCTTTAAATTTTTCCGCGCCGCAAAGCGGATCGCGGGAATATGAAAGAAACACCACCTATAAAATAAACTTTACGCGCGGTTTTGTCAAGTAAAATATTTGCCGGAGCTGACGTGGCTATTCCAGTTTTCAGCGGTGCCGGGACTGGGCTCACGGCGTATTCGCGGCGCGCTGTACAGAGGCGGCAGCTCATGCGGGAAGGCGGCTTGCATAATTTATTTTTTGACGGGGAAAACGAGAAAAAATGAGCACGACGCGGCTGTGAAAATAGGCTATAATTAAGGCAGAAAACGGCGGCATGTCCGCCTTAGCTGGAGGATACAGAACATGGGTGTTTTGCGCGAGGAACTGCGTCACAATCTGCTGAATGCGGGGGCCGCGATCGTCGGTTTCGGTTCGCTGCGCGGCAATGAGAAGCTGCCTTATCCGGCGCTGCCGCAGGTCGTCTCGTATGCGGTAAAGCTGGAGCCTGCGGGCGATACGATCTGGGACTTTGCCCGCGCTTACTTCGACGCGGAGGAAAAAGCCGCGCTCCTGGCCGAGCACGCTCGCGCCTGCCTGCGCCGCTACGGCTACTCCGCCGAAGTGATGCCGAAAGCGTTCATGGACGGCGAAACGCCCGTCACCGAGTTCCCCGATCAGGCCGCGGCGATCGCTTCGGGACTGGCCGAGCGGAACGAGCAGGGGCTGCTGAGCACGCCCGAGTGCGGCGCGAATGTACGCTTCGGCACCGTCTTCACCGACGCGCCGTGGAAGAAGGAAGTCGAATAGCCGGCTGCGAAGGGAGAGGACAGGCATGAAAACCATGAAGAAGTGCAGCTACTGCGGCTCCGAGTTTGACGCATCGCTTTTCGAGTGTCCCTATTGCGGCGGCCGCGCCAGCGATCACATCTGCGCTAACTGTGGCAAGGAGTACGACGGTGCCGTCTGTCCGCGCTGCGGCGTCAGATTCGACGACGAGGGACGGATATGCCCCAAATGCGGTGCGCGCATGTTCAAGACAGTCTGTTCAACATGCGGCTACAATTCTGATCTGGCTCAGGCAGCTGCGAGCACGGCGAAAAAGGCCGTTTCCGCTTCGGCGTCGCTGTTTGTCACGCTCTTTGTCGGCCTGATCGGCTTCGTCTTCCCTCCCGTCAGCAACCTCGTGTTTTTCTTCGGCCGCAGGTACGGAAAAATCGCACGCTGGTTCACGTCCGTGTGGAGCGTGTTCTTCGCCTGGGCCATGCTGCGCATCACGCCGGCCGACTTGAGCCACGATCCTGGCGAGATGTCGATCGGCACGTACCGGATGCTCGGCGGCCTGACGCTGCTCACGCTGGGCATCGGCCTGTTCGTGCTCTGGCGCCGTCTGGAAAAGGAAAAACGCGCCGAGTAGCTTGTGCTCCACGAAAAAAACAGCCGAACGATCCATTGCGGACCGTTCGGCTGTTTTTATGCTCTCTTTTCCTGGTGCGACAAGTGCGCGAACACGGCCAGGCACAGCGCGATCTGCACGGCTGACGACAGCGGCGTCGCCAGACCGATCTTGAACACCGACACAGGAACGAGACGGCTCATCAGCCATGACACGGGGATGCGCGCGCAGAACGCGCCGACGATTCCCTGGACCATGACGAAGCGCGTTTTCCCCAGTCCGCTGAAATAGCCGATGAAGCAGAACAGAAACGACGTCAGCAGACAGTCGATCGAGTACGCGCGCAGATATTCCCAGCCGATCCGCGTCACATCCGGCTGCTCCTGCACGAACAGCTGCGTGAGCAGATCTCCGTGGAAGAACGACAGCCAGCCCATCACGCAGCCGGCCGCCAGCGAGGAGAGGATCGCGTACAGCAGACCCTTTTGCGCCCGCCGGGGCTGTCCGGCGCCGATGTTCTGAGCAGCGAACGTGGACATCGCCTGGCCGTATGAAGAAGGCGCCAGCATCACGAAGCCGCAGATGCGCTCGGCGATGCCGATGCCTGCCGCCGTGACCACGCCCAGCGAATTGACGATCGCGGCGATGACCAGGAACGAAAGATTGACGACGGCGTCCTGAAAGGCGATCGGACCGCCGATCGAGAGGATGCGCCTGACGATCGGCCACTGAAAGCGCAGATCGGCGCGCGTGAGCGAAAACGGCAAACCCGCACGGCGGATCAGCAGCAGCGACAGCGCGACGCTGACCGCCTGCGCCGCGACCGTCGCGAGCGCCGCGCCAGCGACGCCCATGCCGCAGACACCGATCAGCAGCCAGTCGCCGGCGATGTTGGCCGCACAGGCGATGGCGACGGCCAGCATCTGCAGACTGGAATTGCCCAGACCGCGAAAGACGCTGCCCAGCAGATTGTAGGCGACGATGAACGGCGCGCCGGCGCTGCACAGCCTGATGTACGTCACTGCCTGCGCGAACGCCTCCGGCGGCGTCATCAGCGCCGATGCGGCAAATCGGGCCAGCGGCTGCATCAGCACGGCGATTGCCGCGCCGATCGCGCCGAACAGACAGACTGAGCTGCCCGTGATCGGCCCCAGCTCTTCAGTCCGTCCTTCGCCGAATTTCTGCCCCAGCAGCACCGTCGTGCCCAGCGCCAGCCCCGCGACGACGATCGTCAGGCTGAACATGACGCCGCTGCCCGTCGAAACGGCGGCGATGTCGGCGGGCGAACAGTACCAGCCGACGATCATCAGATCCACCGCGCCGTAGAGCATCTGTAAAAATCCCGCCGCCAGCACCGGCAGCACAAAACGCATCAGCGGCCCGAAGATCGGCCCCCGCGTAAAATCCTGCTTCATCCTCATGATCGTAGTTCCTCCAGTATGATGCTGTTTTTTTGACGCGCCTGTCCTGAGCACGACAGCGCGATGAGCTTTTCCGTCGCGGAACAAATATGAAAAACGCCGGATAAGCGCGGGCATCTCAGCCCGCCATCTTATCCGGCGTACTGTTTCTAAAGGAAACGCTGATTTAATCCCATTATACTGAAATTAACCAGCGCACAGGAAACCTGAGAAAATACGTCAGATCCGAAGAAACCTGTCCGAAAGGGGCTCTGGAGGCGTACTTCAGTACGTTGGAAGAGCCCCTCGGGCAGCGTTTCGCAGGAGATGACGTATTTTATCAGCGTTTCCTAAAATCGAACAGCGTGCCTCCGATGACCGTGAGCATTATAGCACGGATTTTGCAGGCGGACAAAAAGGCTCAGCGCCGCCAGGTCGAAGGCATGAACAGCATCATCACCGTGGTGATCTCCAGACGGCCGACGAGCATGGCAAACGAGAGGATCCATTTCCCGCACGTCGGGACGGCTGCGTAATTGCTCACCGGGCCGAACTGCCCGAGGCCGGGCCCGATGTTGCTGAGGCAG
>JAGAYQ010000316.1 GCA_017940445.1 Pyramidobacter sp.
CGCTGCACACGGCCCCAGGGCGTGGCGCCGGAAGGATCGATGATGTTCTCGATGACGATCGAGTGACCATTCAGCTTGTCCTTCAGACCGGCAGCCAGGTTGCGCAGAAAGGTGTCGCCGCCCGAACCGGGACGGGTGTAGTAGAGGATATGAATATCCTTCTCGGGCCAGCTGTCGTACTTGCCGGCGAACGCGGGCACGCACGCCGCGAACAGAGCGGCCACGGCCAGAACCTTGCAGACAAAACTCTTTTTCATTGTGTGTAACCCCCTTGGATTTTTTTCAAACCCGGAACGCGTTTCCTTGTTCCTGCGTGCACTATATCAAACCGTTTCAGTGTTTGCAAGCGTTTACAAAAGGTCGAAGTTGGCTCGATTTGCGCTGACCTATCAAAAAAAATTATCTCTTTTTTTGTGGAAGTAGCCGGAATTTGATTTTTCGTGTATACTTAACATTCCAAGTTATAGTTTTTTCTGATAGGAAATTTGGGCTGGGAGGCTTTGACGATGCGACTGGAACAGTTCAATCTTTTTCTGACCGTGCTCAACAGCGGCTCATTTGCGGCGGCGGGGCGGCTGCTGCACATGAGCCAGCCCTCGATCACAGCGGCGTTGAACTCTCTAGAAGAGGAAGTCGGCGCCCGGCTGCTCGAGCGCAGCCCGGGGCAGCGGCGGCCTGTCACGGCAACAGAAGCCGGCGTGATCTTTGCCGACTACGCGCGCAAAGCGCTGGCCGACTACCGCGCTATGCTCTCTGCCGTCACTCTCTCGGCGGGAACAACGCTGGCGCCCGTGCACATCGGCGTGACTTCGACGCCCAGCAGCACAGTGCTGCCCGTGCTGACTAACAAGTTCCGCGAAGAGAATCCGTCCGCAGCGGTCCATGTGAAGACATACAGCGGCGCGGAGCTGATGGACAGGCTCATGCGCGGCGAGTTCGACATCGCCGTCACGGGCACGCGGCCGGTGCAGCCAGGCGTGATCTTCGACCGTTTTTTCTACGACCCGCTCGTGCTCATCGCTCCGGTTTCGATGAAGCTGCCCGAGTCGATCACGCTGCGCGAGCTGAAAAAACTGCCGCTGATCGTGCGCGACCCTTCCGGACATCTGATGCGGCTGCTCATTCAGGGGCTGAAGCGCGTCGGCCTGTCGCTTGAGCAGATGAACGTCGTCATGCAGGTGTCGGGCAATAACGACGTGCTCACGTCTGTGGCGCTGGGCGCGGGCGTCGGCTTTGTGGCCCGGTCGCTGATGGCGGCAACGCGCCAGATTCCGGACATCGCCGTGATACCCGTGCGACGCCTCCAGGTCGACCGCTACATCTATCAGATCCGCCGCGAAAACGCCCCGTACATCGGCAGTCTGCGACTGTTCTGGGAGTACGCGCTTTCCCCGGAGTGGCGCGAAGGCGTCTTTTCCTTCAACACGATGAGACTGTGAAATGCAATGAGTAATTAGTAATGAGTAATGAAACGCAAAACCCGCGTTCTGGTACGCCCAGAACGCGGGTTTTTACAGAAACGGTTTAGGTTTTTAATTAGTAATTACTAATTACTCATTTTCCCCCAGTAGGCTTGGACGAGTTCGATCAGCTCGGCCATCTGCGGCGTCAGCCATTTATCGCGGTGGTAATAGACGCACATGGAAAACGAGTGCGAAAAGTCGCTGACATCCAGCACGGCCAGCTCGCTGCGCTGGAACGGCGAGCGGACCATGTATTCCGGCAGGAACGAGACGCCCAGATCCTGCGCCACCAGCTCGCAGATGATCTTTGAGCTTTCCGTGCGCAGCGGGGATTTGATGTTCAGGCCGCATTCGCCGGCTTTTTTGAACAGTTCATGCTGGAGGAAGGTGTTGTCGCCCGTGAGGATGAACGGCTCGGCGAACACGTCAGCGGCGGTCAGTCTCTTCTTGCCGGCCAGACGGTTGCGCGGCGAGGCGATGAAGACGCTGCGCTCGCGGTGGCTGCACGGGCAGACGAGATCAGGGGCGCTCAAGCGGTCACCGATCGTGAAGATCAGATCGGCTGTGCCCTGCCGCAGCATCGCGAACAGGTCGGACGACACGGCGACGCGCAGTTCCACGTTCACTTCCGGCAGTCTCCGGCGGTATTCGCCGATCACCGACAGCAGCAGCGAGCCGGTGATCGACTCGACCATGCCAAGGTGCAGCGTGCCGCCGATCTTCGTCCGATCAGTGCTACTGATGAATTTTACCTGTTCCTGAAGTTGAAGGATCTTGCGGGCATAGTCGAGCAGCTGCGTGCCGTAGGGCGTCAGACTGTTTTTCCGGCCGATGCGGTCGAACAGCGGCACGCCGAGTTCGTCCTCAAGCTGTTGGATGTGCAGCGTCACGGTCGACTGCGCGTAGCCGAGATCTTCAGCCGCCTTGGAAAAGCTGCCCAGATCGTGGACTTTGAGAAAGCTGTAGAGATTGCGAAATTCCATGCCGTTCCCTCCCTCTGGAGCTTAGGAAACGCTGATTAATTCGCCCGCGCCCTGTCGGGGCTTTCGCCGCCTGGCTGCGTCGAAGCTCATCTCCATAGCCCCGCTATGCCTCTTCGCTTCTCCTTGCTAGACGACGAAATCCCTCGACAGTTCATCGGGCTCATTTAATCAGTGTCTCCCTTATTCTATCATTAAAACTGATACGGTGATTCATGAACGTTCATTTTACTTTCGGCGCTGCGGTCATTAAGATGATGAAGAGAAAAGAGTGCTAAAAGCGCACGAACGCAAAAGGAGGAATACGGCGATGGACAGCGGAAGCAAGCTGATGAGCGCGGCGGAGGCCGTGCGGCGCTTCGTTCACGACGGCGACTGTCTCGCCCTAGGAGGATTTTCGACGAACCGGCGCGCCTACGGACTGGTGCGCGAGATCATCCGCCAGCACAAGACGGGGCTGTGCGTCGAAAGCGGCGCGGCCGGCGGCGATCTCGACATGCTGATCGGCGCGGGCTGCGTGAGAGCGGTCAATATGAGCTATATCGCCAATTCAGGATTTTCGATGGTATGCCGCCGTTTCCGCGAGGCGGCAGAGAAAAAGACGCTGGCCGTCGAGGATTATTCGCTCGACGCGCAGACGATCGCCTACCACGGCGCGGCGCTCGGTCTGAGCTATGTGCCTGTGAAGAACATGCTCGGATCCGACCTGGAGCGCGTCTGGGGCATCAGCGAGGAAGAGCGCAAAAAGTTCCCGAAGCTGCCGGCGAAGAAGTTCATCGTCCAGGACGATCCGTTCCATCCGGGCAGCAAGCTGTGCCTGATCCCGACGCCGCAGATCGACGTGGCTGTCATCCATGTGCAGAAAGCCAGCGCCGACGGCCTCTGCCGCATCGAGGGGGCGCGCTTTCAGGACGAGGATATTGCCATTGCCGCGAGGCATACGATCATCTCCTGCGAAGAGCTCGTTCCCGACGATGAACTGCGCGCGCATCCTGAGCTGAACACGCTGCCGGGCATGTGCGTCTCGGCCGTCGTGCATCTGTCGTTTGGCGCGCATCCGTCGCAGTGCTTCGGCTGCTATGACTATGACCCGGCGTCGCTGCTTGAGTACGAGAGAATCAGCCGCACTCAGGAGGAGTTTGACCGCTGGCTCCCGGGCGAGCTGGGCGCGGATCACGACGCCTATCTGGCCCGCGTGGGGAGCGAGCGGCTCGCAGCGCTGCGCGTCGATCCCGAAGCCGGCTATGTGCGCGGCCTGAAACGAAAGTGAGGCGGGGAACGATGCACGCAACTCCCAGACAGATGATGGCGATCGCGCTCTCGCGCGAGATCGAAGACGGCAAAACGTACATCATCGGCACAGGGCTGCCGCTGGTGGGCGCGTCGCTTGCCAAGGCGACGCACGCGCCGAATGCGCGGCTGCTGTTTGAAACGGGCATCCTCGAGGGCGCGCCCGAAGAGGTGCCGACCAGTGTCTCCGATCTGCGGCTCAACCGCGGAGCTTCCGTGCTGTGGCCGCAGTTCCGCTATTTTGGCTTTGAGACGCTGGCGGGACGGCTTGGTACGATCGCGGCTGGATTCCTCGGCGGCGCGCAGATCGATCCCTACGGCAACCTCAATTCTACCTGCGTCGGCCCGTATGAAGCTCCGCAGACCAGACTGACCGGTTCGGGCGGTGCCAACGGCATCGCGACTTACTGCGATACTGTCATCGTCATGAAGCATCAGAAGCGCCGCTTCGTCGAGCATCTTGACTACTGCACCAGCCCCGGCTGGATCGACGGCAAAGGTGGACGCGCCGCCCGCGGTCTGCCGGCTGATAAGGGGCCGCGCGCCGTTGTCACGGAGCTGGGCGTGTTCCGCTTCGGTGAGGACCGTCGCATGTACCTGGCGCAGCTTTTTCCCGGCGTGACGGCCGAGCAGGTCGTCGCGAACACCGGCTTTGCGATCGACGTTTCGCGGGCGGTGCCGCTTGAGCAACCTGATCCCGAGGTGCTGCGCGTCCTCACGGAAAAGGTCGATCCGTCCGGGCTGATGAGCTGAGTGTTGTGTTAATTGCATATCCACAAAAGGGGGAGCATAAACTGTGAGTTCTCAGATCACGATCAACAGAAAATGGTGCAAATCATGCGGCATCTGCGTGGCCTTCTGTCCGAAGAAGGTCTTTGACGCGGACCGCGACGGCGCGCCTGTCGTCGCACGTCCGCAGGACTGTGTTGCCTGCACTCTGTGCGTCATGCGCTGTCCAGACTTCGCGCTGAAAGTGGAAAAGGAGGCGTAAGCGATGAGCAGAACTGTCTTCATGCAGGGCAACGAAGCCATGACCGAAGGCGCGATCGTCGCCGGGGCGCGTTTCTACGCCGGCTATCCGATCACGCCCTCATCGGAAGTGGCGGAAACGTCGTCTATTCGTCTGCCTCAGGTCGGGGGACTGTACGTGCAGATGGAGGACGAGCTCGGCAGCATGGCGGCGCTGATCGGCGCTTCGTGCTCGGGGAAAAAGGCTTACACTGCCACCAGCGGCCCCGGCCTTTCCCTGATGGCCGAAAATCTCGGCGTTGCCGTGATGGGCGAGATCCCCTGCGTGCTCATCGACGTGCAGCGCTCCGGTCCCAGCACCGGCCTGGCCACCAAGCCTGCGCAGGGCGATGTGATGCAGTCGCGGTGGGGCACTCACGGCGATCACGGCATCATCGTCATTTCTCCGTCGAGCGTGCAGGACTGCTTTGACCTGATGATCACGGCGTTCAACTATGCCGAGGAATACCGCACGCCCGTCATCTTCCTCGCCGATGCGATCATCGGCCATCTTGAGGAGCAATGCGTGCTTCGCGAGCCCGGCGAAGTGAAGATCGTCGAACGCCGCAGGCCCGCCTGCGACCCCGCCGAGTACAAGCCCTACGATCATTCGCACGGTCTCGCGCCGCTGGCGAGCTACGGCAGCGAGTACGTTTTCAAGGTCAACGGTTCCATGCGAGACGAGATGGGCCGTCCCTGCTCCAGGACCGACAACGCTGACGCCGTCATCCGTCATCTGACCGACAAGATCGAGAAGAACAAAGAGAAGATCTCGATCGTGCGCCGCTATCAGATGGACGATGCCGAGTACGTCATCTTCGCCTACGGCGGCGTGGCCCGCTCCGCCCTTTCGGCGATGCAGAAATGCCGCGAGAAGGGCATCAAAGCCGGCGTGGTGCAGTTTGTCACGCTCTGGCCCGTGTCCGACGCGGCCATCGACGACGCGATGTCGCGCGTCAAAGCGGCCGTGTTCCCCGAGATGAACCTTGGCCAGTACATCGACGTCGTGCGCGCCCGCAACCCGCGCAACATCCCCGTGCTCGGCGTCAACCGAGTCGACAGCAGATCGATCCTGCCCGCACAGATCGTGGAAAAAGTAGAGGAGGCCGCGAGAACATGCTAGAAGATTATCTCCTTTCCGAAAAACTGCCGCTGTTCTGGTGCGCCGGCTGCGGCAACGGCGTCGTGCTCCAGTCCATCCTGCGCGAGATCGACCGCCGCGGCTGGACGAAGCAGGAGACCGTGATCGCCACCGGCATCGGCTGCTGGGGCAAGGCTGACGACTACGTCACCACCAACTCGTTCCACGGCACTCACGGCCGTGCTCTGGCCTTCTCGACAGGCATCAAGCTGGCCAATCCCAGCCTGCACGTCGTCACGCTGATGGGCGACGGCGACGGCATCACTATCGGCGGCAACCACCTGATCCACGCCGCGCGGCGCAATCTGGGCGTCACCGCGATCATGGTCAACAACCTCAACTACGGCATGACCGGCGGCCAGTATTCCGGCACCACGCCCAAGCATTCGCTGACGAAGACGTCTGTGTACGGCCACATCGAAAACGGCTTCGACGTCTGCGCCGTCGTCAAAGCGGCCGGAGCCAACTTCGTTGCCCGAGCCAATACCCTTGACGTGATCGAACTGAACCGGCTCATCGGCATGGCGCTCGACCATCACGGATTCTCGTTCGTCGAAGTCATCTCGCCGTGCCCCACGCACTTTGGCCGCAACAACAAAATGGCAAGTCCTGCCAAGCTGCTGCAGTGGATCAAAGACCGCTGCATCCCCGCTGCCAGGGCGAAGGACATGAGCGAAGACGAGCTGAACGGCAAGTTCGTCACCGGCGTGCTCGCCGACCGCAGCCGCGAGGATTATTCGACAGCCTATCAGCGTATCATCGACCGTTTGCAGAAGGAGGCGTCAGAATGAGCGTCCAGAAAGAGATCACAATCAGCGGCGTCGGCGGACAGGGACTGATCCTCTGCGGCACGCTGCTCGCTCAGGCAGCCGTCTGCCACGACGGCAAGCGCGCTACGCTCTCGTCCGAATACGGCGTCGAGACTCGCGGCACCTTCGCCAAATCCGACGTCATCGTCAGCGACAGCGAGATCTATTTCCCCGAGGCGACCGAGCCCGACGTGGTCGTGTGCCTGCATCAGATCGCCTACGAGCGCTATACCGGCACAGTGCCGGCAAAAACGCTTCTCATTTATGACGCCGATCAGGTCAAGCCCAGGCCCGAAAACGCCGCTCACGAGGCAGGGCTGAGCATCCTCAGCGCCGCGCGTGAGCTGGGGAACACGGCGACGGCCAATATCATCACTCTCGGCATCATCGCCGGGATCACGGGGGCCATCTCGTCCGAAGCTGCCCATTCGGCGCTCAGCGAACGGTTTGGCGCAAAAGGCGAAAAAGTCGTCGCGCTGAACGTGAAAGCCTTTGACCGGGGCGCTGCGCTTGGCAAAAAGCTGAGAACACAGTTTTGCTAAGCGGACTAGTGCTCAAAATAATCCTGAGTGACGTTCTTTGAAGAACATCACTCAGGATTTTTTTGTACACTGTCAGAGTTTACGTTTGCTATTCAAAATGCGGCATGACGGTGAGCATGCCGATCTTCAGACCTGTGTAGATCGAGTCGATC
>JAGAYQ010000317.1 GCA_017940445.1 Pyramidobacter sp.
CGATGGCATTGCCTGTGCCGTTGTCTGACGCGCCATAGAACCAACTGTCAAGATGGTTGCCGAGCAGAATGTAGTCTTCGCTGTCGCCCTCAATAACGGCCTCAAGAATCGGCAGCGTCCACTGACGTTCTTCAACTTTAGTCTCCATCTCAAGAACTACGCCGCCCTGCTTCACTTTCTCAATGAGAGCATGGCCGTCGGCATAGTTCATACCAACCACCGGCAGATGGTTGTACAGTCCGGTTTCAGCCGGATCCGGCTGACCCCAGATCATGTTGACGTTGCTCTCGTGTACCAGCTTTTCATCGCCGTGCTCCCAGCAGGAAACGATGCCGACGGCTCCGCGGTCGGCGGCGTTCATCAGCGGTACGGGACCTGAGGCAAGAGTGACGACGATCTTGCCTGTCAGGTCCTTTTCAAGGGAAGTCAGACGGCGGCCCATCAGATCAAGCGGGTTGCGGGCCAGGTCTTTCGCCTCGACAAAGACAGCCGGCGCTTTCAGAACGCCGTTTGTATTGGCACAGAAGCTCCAGGTTTTGCAGTACAGCTCTTTGCCGTCCATGCGCAGATGCGCTTTGACGGGATCGCTGAGCCAGGCGGGAAACTCGTTCACATGGCATTTCACGCCGGCTTTTGTCAGAATGTCGATCATGACGTCGATCGAGCTGCGTTCCCCGGGGCGGCCGCTGCGACGGTCGAACGTGGCGATGGCCGCGTCGCAGTCATAGATCTCCTGCGCGTCGAGCTGCGCAAGGAGACTTTTTTCATTCGCAGTGAGCATAACAGATCGCCTGACTTTCGCTTAAGCGGCGAAGTGACGCGCGATAGTCTCCTTCGAGAGCTTCGGCGTGACCAGGCTGACGATCCACATGGCGGCCATGGAAACGATCCAGGCGGGGATCAGAGGATGGAAGCCGAAAGCGAGCTGTTTTGCCGCCAGCGTAATGTAAAGATAAACGGCTTCGCCGACAAGGACGCCGGCATACGCGCCGAGCTTCGTCGCGCCTTTCCAGTAGATGCCCCACAGCATGGGCGTGGCCCAGATGCCGAGTCCGCCGTAGGAGAACAGGATAATATCGAAAATAGCGGCCGGGCGGGAAACGCCGAAGAAGATGGCGATGCAGCCGACGATCACGGTCACCCAGCGGGACAGACGCAGAACATCCTTATCCGTCGCCTGCGGATTGATAATAGACTGATAGATGTCGCGCGTGATGGCGCCGGTGGAGCTGATCAGGTAGCTGTCGATGGACGACATTCCGGCGGCCATGATCCCCGCGATGAGCAGCGAAGAAATGACGGGAGAAACGGCGCGCTGAAGAATGAGCGGCACCACGAAGTCGATATCTTTGCCTTTAAGGCCGGCGATCGAAACGATGGCGTTTGTGCCGGACCACTCGATGAGCGTCGCGGCGAAGCACATGCCGAGTGAGCCGAGAATAACGGCCTTGAACAGAACTCTATGGTTCTTCATCGTGAAGAACTTGGTGCAGAGCGCGGGCTGTCCGATCGAGAAGAAGCTCCACAGAAGGATCTGCGACACATAGTTGCGGTAGCCGTACAGCTTGCCGACGCCGGGGTGCGTCAGGTATTCCGGGTTCATCTGCGCCAATTTGCTGGTGATGGCTTCCATGCCGCCGCCCAGTTTGACCGAAACGACAAACGTCACGATAGCCGTAGCCACCATCAGGCCGCCCTGAATAACGTCCGTCAGCATGGCGCCGCGAATACCGCCGGTCATGCAGTACATGATGACGATAATGCCCATTGCGACGATGCCGACCCACTCAGGCAGACCGGTATACGTGCGGAGGATGAGGCCGGCTCCGATGGTCTGAGCGCCCATCATCGGGATCAGGAACAGGATCATCAGCAGAGCCTGCATGGTACGAAGACCTTTGGATTCATAGCGGTCGGCGATGTAGTCGGCCAGCGTCAGAAATCCGTTCTTGTGCCCCAGCTGCATCAGCTTGCGGCCGACAAAAATAGCCGGCAGGATGATCGAGAACGCAACACCCGGCACCGAGATGGACAGGCCGGAGAATCCGGCCTTATAGCAGCTGGCCGGGACGCCCATAAAGGTGCTCATGCTGTACTGCGTTGAGAAGTAGGCAAAGCCTGCTACGATCGCGCCCGCCTTGCCGCTCATGACAAAGAAATCTTTCAGATTGTTCGTCTGCCTGGCGGAGACGTAGCCGATGACGGCCATGAGGACGAAGTAACCGATAAGAACTGTGAAAAAAGGTCCCGGGATGGGTTTGATCATCTCAGCAACAGTATTCATAATTATTCCTCCCTTTCTTTGTCATAAGTGCGGTATTCCGGACGATTCAGAGCCTGGGCCGCGAAGATGAAGATCAGAACGAATACGACGACGGCATGGACCAGCCATCCGAAAATATACGTTGGGATTCCCCACGGACCCGGAATATAAGTCTCCGAATAATAGAATGATAACGGCATCATAATCAGAACAAAAAGACCTACGAAAATTGCCGCCCATGTCATTTCAAACTTGTTACTGAAAATATGCATGATTTCATCACCTTTCTGTTTCACTCAACGAACCCTGTACAACTCGCTTCCGCAAAGAACTGCCGACGCGCGATCCTCGATCCCCCTTGGACGCCCCCCTTCTATCGGCATTGCCGGTTCAGACGTCCCGGCTGAAAAACTATTTTCCCAGCGGCGCTTTGGCAAACTCGGCAAGGAAAGCGTTCAGCCACTGCAGCATGCCGTTGAAAATCTCGCGCCCGCGAGCCGGATCTGCAAGGGCGCAGCTGTCATTGCTGCCGCCGAACGTGCCGGTTTTTGTGAACGCTTCCGTCGGACGCATGATCTTGACCGTGGCGCCGCGGAATGAAGTGGCCGAACCGTAGGTGCTCTTGAGCTCCGGAGTGAGGCTGTAAATTTCTTCGGGCACAAAGTTTTTTTCTTTGTGGACCCAGTCAGGGTGCAAGGCCATCATCACGGAAGCCTCCTGCGCGCCGCCATGGCCGCCGCCCCAGGCAGGATTCAGTTCGCGGACGATCGTCCACCAGTCTGCAATGGCGCCAAGACCTCCGTGCTCATAGGCGTAAGCGCAGGCGCCGTCGATGGCAGGATCGTTGCCGCCGTGTCCGTTGACAAAGGCAAAGCGGCGAATGCCGGCTTTCATCAGGCAAGAGACAATGCTGGTCAGAATTGCCTGAAGCGTTGGAATGCCAATGTCGATCGTTCCCGCGAAGCCTGTGTGGTACGGACATACGCCATAGGGAACGACCGGCAGAACGACCAGACCGTCGGGATTTTCCTTCTCTGCTTCACGACAAAGCTCTTCGGGAATCGTGAAATCGGTTCCCAGCGGTCCGATAGAACCGTGCTGCTCCGTGCTGCCCAGAGGGATCAGCGCCATAAGTTCCGGACCGGCGACGGCCTTGAATTCGCTTGATGTCAAACGAGCCAGAAACATCTTTCTCCTCCTGTATTTGACGGTTGTTACCGTCTAGATTTATTTTTAGGTGTTTTGAATAATTATTAAACTGTAAATAGGTCGACAGCTCTTTCATGTTGTGCTAATGTTCAATAGACCCGCATGAGAAACTTTGCAGGATAATCGGTTATCAGAGTGAATATAACGGAGTTAAATAGAGCTTATATTCATTTTTTATGAGCGCGTTACAATTAAGAACTCACGTAAAAATATTAACGAAATTTATGCGAAAGTCAAATCGAGTAATTTTATGAGATGTCATAAAAATCTTAAGGGCTTTCTAAATTGATATAAAAAGCGAGGGCGGATACGATGAAGATTACACAGCTTGAACAGATCAGTGAGATTGCGGCGACCCGATCGCTGGGACAGGCGGCAAAGAACCTCTATATTTCGCAGCCCGCCCTCAGTTACTCGCTGAAAACGCTTGAGGACGAGCTCGGCAAGCCCCTGTTTTCGCGCGGGAGGAACGGCGTCGAGCTCACCGACTTTGGCAAAGAGTTTTTGATCTATGTGCGGCCGATCCTTGAACAGTGGGAACTGCTGCGGAAGATCAGCGGCTCCATTGACCGCGAACCGCCGGAAGAATTCGGCGTATCGTCTGCGTATCTGCCGCTTCCCCGCGATCTTCTTCCCGAGCTGCTGGAGGAGTGGAAAGACCGCGATATCCGCTTTTCTCTGTACGAGCGCACCGTTGAGGGCGTCGTACAGGATCTTGCCCGCCGCCGCTCGCAGATCGGCATCGTCAACACGTCGCGGCTGCTTGATCGGCGCAATCGCGAACTCTTCCGCCAGAACGGACTGACGTACACGCCCGTATACAAAGACGACCGCAATTACGTCGTTATCGGGCCGCATCACCCGCTGTTTTCCAGCGATCTTGAAGAGGTAACGCTCGAAATGCTTCGCAGCTATCCGCTCCTCAGTTATGCGGATATCCTGCCCTCGTTCCCCTACGACTACCGAATCCTTGGCATCGATTCTTTCCGACGGCGTATCAAAGTAGACGACCGGGCTGCCTATGACAGCCTGATAGCTCGCACCGACTGCGTGACGATCTGCAACTACGGCAGCTGCTTCTATCTGGATGAAAAAGAGCAGAACGTGCGCATCTTAGTGCTTAAAGCCGAGAACGACAGCTTCGCCGGCTACGAGATCGGCTGGGCTCGCCGCGCGGACCAGCCGCTGACGCCTGTCGGCCGCAGCTTTATCGAAAAATTCTGCCGCATGACGCGGCAGGGCATTGCTCTGCGCGCCCGATTGATGAAAACATGTACGTCGGAAAAGACGGTCGGCGCTGCCAAGATTGCGAATCATGATGTAAAATAAAGCAAGAGTTGAAACTGATAGGCTGAAGGCCGGAATCGTTGTTTGCGCAACAGGCTGCGCGGGCAAATGGGGCCCGCGCGGGGAAGGGCATATATAAAGGGGGAAATGAACGATGACGAACGAGTTTTTCGGCATGAAGATGCCCAAGCTGGGCTTTGGTCTGATGCGTCTGCCCGAAAAGGATGGCGCGATCGACGTGGAGCAGGTGAAGACGATGGTCGATCTGTTCATGAGCGCAGGAATGAAGTATTTCGACACGGCGTTTGTCTACGGCGCGGGGGCGTCGGAGCGGGCTGCGAACGAGGCGCTGGTGAAGCGCTATCCGCGCGAATCGTACCTGCTGGCGACGAAGCTGAACGCCTGGATGATGTGCGACGGCGAGGAAAGCGCGAAGGCGCAGTTTTTCACCAGTCTGGAGCGCACGGGCGCAGGGTATTTCGACTTTTATCTGATGCATGCGATGCGCCCTGAGACCTATGAAAAATACG
>JAGAYQ010000318.1 GCA_017940445.1 Pyramidobacter sp.
AAGCGACGACCACCGAGTCACGGCTGAGCATCGCCAGCAGACAGGGCACGCCCAGCACCGACGAGGCGCCGAACGACGACACCGCGCCGAACAGCGGGATGATCACGGCGATGCCGAGGAAGATCGTCCAGCTCGGCAGGCTCAGCGTCGAGACGACGATAAAGCCCTGCACGCCGATCAGCGTCATGATCTGGATGAACATGCCCACGCCCATGAGGATGCCGAGCACGGGCAGACAGTCGTTGACCGCCTCAGTAACAGTCTCAACGAAGTTCCACTTCACACCGGTAAGGAAGCCGGATGCCGCAGCGATGAGGAAGATCAGCGGCATGCCCAGCCCCGGCCAGACGGAAGCGAAGATCTGCTCGACCGCGAACAGCGCCACCAGCACGATCACCGGCAGAGCCAGACGGAAGCTGAGCTTCTCGCGCTCCATCTTCTCAAGCTGCGCTTCAAGCGCGGCCGTGTCGGAGCATTTGCGGATCGTCGGGTAGATCATCGTCAGCGCATAGACCAGCGCCAGAGGAGCGGTGCAGATCAGCAGCGGCAGCGCGAAGCCCACGTAGGGGATGTCGACGCCGGCACAGATGATCATCGCCGGGATGCTGATGGGCGGCGCGATCATGCCCAGCAGCGCGGCCATCGAGATGACCGCTCCGGCCTTCACCCTGTCCATGCCCAGGGCCATCAGCACGGGCGAGACGAGCGCGCCGGTCGTGAGCACGGAAGCCGTCGACGAGCCCGTGATCATGCCGGGGATCATCACGATCACCATCAGGCCGACAGAAAGCAGCGCCGGGAAGCGGCGGAACTTGCGGATCAGCCACGCCGACAGCGCGTCAAGCAGTCCCGTCTTGTGGATGACCTTCATAAAGATCATCGCCGTGGCGATGACCAGGATCGTGTTCAGATAGCCGAACTGCCCCTCGACAAAATGCCGCAGGGGAAAGCCCTCGCCGCCGGCGAACGCGCCGACGACCGCGGCCAGAGCCATAGCCACGGCGATCGGCAGCTTGAACGCAAACGCGCCGAAAGCGAAGACGGCGATCATCAGGAAGGTATAGAAACCTTCCGGCCAGAACCACTCCATGACAGCGGCCTACTGCGCGATGCCCCAGCCGGCCAGCACGGCGCTCAGAGGCTCTCTCGTACCCTTGACGTTGGGCGCCGTCTTGATGGTGATGTTCTTCTTCTCAGCGTACTTGGTGAAGATGCCGTCAGCGTTGCCGCCGTCGACGACGATCATGTCGTCGGCATAGGGAGCGGCCGCGTCGATGAACAGATCGGAAAGGCTGCCGCGGCGTCCTTCGCCGCCCACGTGCATGATCAGGACCTTCATGCCCTTGGCAACGGCCGCGTCACACAGCGCCTTGGTGCGAACGACTTCCTGCTCCTTGTCGATGCCGGCCGCGCCCAGTCCCTTGGAGCTGCCGCCGACGACCGCGACGAGAACTTTCTGGCTGGTCAGCGATTCGGGCTTCATCAAAGGCTCGTAATCGGGCGTCACCTTGATGGCGCGCATGACCACCTTGATCATCATCGCGTCAGGTCCCTGGCCGATCGACGTCAGCGCCACGTCAGCAGCGCAGGCCGCACTCGCGGCAAAGGCCGCCAGAGCAAGAGCCAGAAGCAGTTTTTTCATTCTCATGAGAAATCATCCTCCTCGAAAAATGGGCTGAACAGGAACCAGCCTTTATTAAATATTATACAAACATAAGCCCAGTTAATCAATCACAAACTCGCCGCCCAAATTAAAAATAATTATAACGAAATGAATTTATATAGCAAACAGCTTTCAATTTTTGGCCACAAAAAAGACGTCACCGCAGTGATGCGATGACGTCTTTTTTTGATCACATGGGATTGGTGATGACGATGCGGTTGATCGCCCTGGGAGTATCAAGGCCGAACC
>JAGAYQ010000319.1 GCA_017940445.1 Pyramidobacter sp.
GACGTGTTGTCGCCGCCGGCGGTCAGCTTTTCGATCTCGGCCAGCGCTTCGGCCTTGCCCGCCAGCGCGGCTTTGCGCAGCCACTCCAGCGCCATGTTTTTGTCACGCGCCACGCCGTCGCCGGCAGCATATGCCCGGCCAAGCGCCAGCATCGCGTCAACATCGTTATCATATTTCACCTTGTTGTCCAGCATAATAATATCAGCATACGTCATTTTTTTCGATCTCCTTTTCAATATACTTGTTTTGATTTGGCCCTGGCAGTCTACTCTCGGAGAGCGCCGTCACGATCCATCCAGGCGTTTTTGCCGCCTGCCTTTGTTCTTTCATGGCTCAATTTTAGCGTTTCAGATATCGGGCGCAAACCTGTGTAGCCACAAATCAAATGTGCGGAAACTACGTATTTGATTTATTTTATGCTGCATCTGCCGCGCCGGCATCATGATGCAGCGAACATCAGATGATGCCGGTTCGACAGTCAGCTCACCATCAGCTTTCGAGACGGCTAACGGCTTAGGCACTCACAGCCGGCGCGAAAGCTGCCTTCGATTTTTCCCGCTCCGCTTCGTAAAATTTGATCACGGCTTTGTTCTGAAGGACCTTGCCGGAGCTGGAAACTCTTCCCTCGATATGCATTCGGCTGATGTCAGAGCAGCGGGAGAGGGCCACATACATCTGTCCGGTTTCCCAGACGCGCTTTACCGAGATGTTGGCGGCGTTGTACGTCGCGCCCTGGGATTTGTGAATCGTGCAAGCCCAGGCCAGCCGCAGCGGGAACTGCGTGTATTCGCCGGCGGTGCTGTAGCGGATGCACGCTTCGCTGCCGCTGTCAACGCATTCGGGCAGCTTCACTTCCCATTTATGCTGGGCGATATCGACATCCATGCCGGTGTCGTCCATATTGACGCGGACGAACATGATGCTGCCGTCGTCGTCATAGATGAACTCGCGCACGGTGCCAAGCGAGCCGTTCTGGAACCGTCCGCCCGGATCGTTGATAACAGTCATGACACGAGCGCCCGCTTTGAGGTGCAGCTTGGGCTCCACGACCATGGTGAGCTTTTTGAGTTCGTCAGACGTGCTGTCGATCACGGTAGGAACGCTCTCCAGGGGCGTGTCCAGCTTATCCAGAGCTTTTTCGTTCTTGCTGTCAGCCTCTTTTCTGGTCGCGCAGATGCAGATACCATTGGGGACCGGCTTAGGGGCCGCATTTTTCAGGATCCAGTTTCGTCCAGTCCCATCCGGATCGCCGCGGCGAAGCAGATCGAGCGCGGCGGCATGCTCCCTGGTGCGCTGCCGCACGACCTGAGTCAGACTGATCATCCTGATATTGAGGTCTTTCCATTCCTGCGTCTGGAACGCAAATCCTTCGGGATTATCAGGATAAGCCGTGTTCCATGCCGTTTTCTCCTGACTGCCGATGACAGGCGGCAGCTGATGAAAGTCGCCGCAGCAGACAAGCTGGATTTTGTGTCCCGTGCGTTCTCGCTCGGCGCGGAGAACGCCGGCGACCCATTTGAACACGTCGGCCCGCACCATCGAGATCTCGTCGATGACGAGGGTGTCGCAGGCATGGATCAGCCTGTACCTTTTTCCGCGAGTCAGTCTGGCCCACTGAGCGTCGTCAAACGCACAGTCACGAGACGTGATGATCTTGCGCGGAATACAAAAAGCGCTGTGCAGCGTCAGCCCGCCGATGCGGACAGCGGCAATGCCGGTAGAGGCCGTTACGAGCACGGAGCGGGACGATTCAATGAACGAACGAAGCAGAAAGGACTTGCCCGTCCCCGCCGAGCCGGTCAGGAAACAGTTCGCTCCCGACTGAAGGATCCTCAGCGCCTCCGCCTGTTCCGCGTTCAGCTTCGCGTTCGCGCCGGCAGGAGTCTGGGCAGCCGCGGACGCGGCGTTGTTCATCTGATTCTTCTGGGTATCTTTGGCAGTCTCAAAATTTTTCATTCGTGTCCTCCTTAGATCTGGAAATTGGAAAATGTTTTTTCATTCTTCACACAGGCGCAAGACTCAATACTCAGGCATCAAAACGGACCGTCCACCATCTCGGCATCTTTTTTCTGCATTTTTTTCAGGACCCTGTCACAGTAAGAAAAACTCTTCTTCCCGGTCAGCTTCGACCGGTCGGAGCCGGCGTACAGCTTCAGGTCCTCAGCCTTCTTCGTCTGATAAAAAGTTTCGTCAACGACGAAAGTCGTGTTGATCCTGTCGCCGTGCAGAAAAAGCGGCAGCTGCAGCAGCTCGTACAGGAAGGACTTCAGCGCCCTGGCCCCGATCCCGGAAAGAGACGCCTTGCGGATCACAGCGTCAATGACCTGATTTGAGAGCAGCAGCGAGTTGTTCCGATATCTGAAGAACCGTTCCAGTTCAAGCAGAGGCGAATTTTCCGAATCAAGCAGAATCCGCCGGTACTCATCCTCAGTCAGGGCATTGATGCGGCAGCGCAGCGGCATACGGCCAAGAAGCTCACGTTTGAGGCCGTAATCGATCCAGTCACTCAGCTGCAGCTTTCTGTCAGAGGCCGCGCCTCCCTCCCCGGCGGCACAGAGGTCGCTGGAAAAACCGACATGGCGTTCAGAGCTTTCCTTGGGAGTAAGCCCCTCGAAAGCCCCCAGAGCAACGAAGAGAATGGCACTGGTGTCGATTACCACACTTTTGGTCCCATCCTCACTGTAACACTTGAAGCGCTGCCCCTCGACAAAGGTCAGCAGGTCGTTCTGGATGCAGTACATATACTGCGCGCAGTGAGTGCTCTGATCCCCGCGCACGGCCAGCTTGTCGAACTCGTCCAGGACGATGATCCCGCCCTCGGTACGCGGCAGGTTCTCATCCGCTTTCAGATAGAGGTCGTACAGCACCTCAGTAATTAATTTCCCGTTCTTACCCCCGCTGGGGATGATGCTGGGAGCGCTTTCGATCGTCATGGGCAGCCCGGAGAGCCGAGCCAGATGACGCAGGAGCGCCGTCTTTCCGGAACCAGACGGCCCATAGACGATGACATTGGGCGCAGTGCCGACAGAGTTCGGATCGGCAAGGCGCATCCGGTACCGCTGGAGGTGCATGGCAACGGCCGTGCAGAGCGTGATCTTCGCCTCCTCCTGGCCGATGACGTAGCGGTCAACCTCACGTTTCAGGGCGGAAGCGGATGCCCCCGGGCCATAAATGATATTCGCACAGAGATCTTTACTCGACATAACAGATTCTTCCTTTCGATCGGTTTGCGGCAAATGCCCGGTCCGCCGTCGGCGTTGCCCGCGTCCTGCCGCGACACGAGTATACATGGCCGATTTTCGCGCACAAAAAGGTTGCATGTTTTCATGATTGGTTTTAGATTTTAGGTTTTGGGTTTAATGATGGTTTTCAATAATTGGTTTTAAGATTTGGTCATGATCAGTTTCAGGGTTGCAAAAAAACAAGGGAGATGCTCACACAGTCTGTGAACATCTCCCTTGTTTTTATGCCCCTGTTTTGTTTTGTACCATTTATTAAACGTTTAAGTACGTCTAAGAACGTGCCGTCGATCATTTTCATTGTGGATCCGGTAAAGAAGGCGGAGCTTTGCCTCTTTACCGTGACGCATTTTCGCATGTGCTGTGACACTTGTACGCGCCCTGCGTGACACATTCGCGCGCTTTGGGCAGCTCGTTTTACGCGGTCTTAAAGTATGCATCACGATCATTCGAAGCTTTTTGTCTTCGATCTTCCTTTGCTTTTAGGCGTTATCTGAAAGCGGCCATCGGCCTTGCCGAAGCCCTCGATCAATCCGCACTTCCGCAAGTGCGCAAGCCATTTTTCCGCGTTCATGAGCGCACGTTTTTTCTGCTGCCTGAATCGAGCGGCAGCGGCGGCGCTTTCGTCCGCCGGCGGGACGATCCCGCACGCCTGCAGAAAGGTTTCGATCTTGATCACCGGGTGCATCTTGGCGGAATAGTTGATGCCGCTGATGTGGGCCAAAAGAACATATTCGATATTTATGCTGCTTTCCGTCAGCGAAAGCGGGCTTTCGTTAAAAACGCCGATGGGGACCGTGGTCATTTGCCTGCGCTCTTTCACGAAAGAGAAAAGCGGCGCTTCCGCCAGCGGGTGGATCAGATCAGTTGTATTGCCGCCCATCGTCCCCTTGAGCACTTCGGCGGGAAGAAACGCCGCGACGCGGGAATTTGAATGGTTGCGCAAATGCGCCTCCCCGCTCGCGTCGATCTGCATTTTTACATACATCAGCTTTTCGGCAGTGTTCCTGACCTTTCGCATTTGGGAAGCGGCCGGGCGCGCGCCGGCTGTCATGTGCCTGCACAGCTGCGCAACGGAAAAATATCTTTTTTCGATCGGGATGTTCATCTGCTCGGCTTTTTCCCAAAGCGCCTGATATGCCAGCATGAATCGCATGTCAAAAAAGGAAAAGGCGCCGTTGAGATGATCAGGCAGCGCCTCGTCGGGATAAGCCTTCCGCACACGGTCCGGATCAAGGCTCAGCGTTACGCGGACGACCCCTTCCCGCGTGCCGTTGCTATCGCCTTTGTACGTCACAACCGGAACTGTTTTTGGCTCAAAGCCGGGGATGGGCTTTTTTTTCAGCAATTCTTTCGTCATGGGATCGACAGGCACCAGCACGAAATCGGCCTTGAGGGCGCGCCCCCGTATCTCTTCGCTGGCTGCTGCCGTACTTGGCAGTGCTGTCATCGGTTCCGCCTCCCTTTTTACGATCGGCTGACGGTTCCCGACGATCTTGGCTTTCTCCGACGGCAACTCGTCAGCGCCTCAAATGCTCCTGCGCGTGCGCCGCATAATCCGCAAAGCGCACAGCGCCATACTTTCATCGGGCAGATGCGCTCCGGCATGACAGGATCTGCGCGAAGCCCATCTAGCGATTTTTCGCCATGACCGTCGATCTCAGATCTTTCAGGCTTTCTTTCGACTTGCCGGCAAGCAGCTTCTGCAAAGTTTCAACAGCCTTGTTGAGCTGCGTGTCGCCGCGCCGTTCTTTCTCGCTGGCTTCCTTCTCCTTGCCCTGAGCGCGAAGCGAAGCGATCTCATCAGGACGGGCGCCGAGGTTGGCAACCGTCACATCAGGCTCAATGCCTTTCTGATGGATGCTCTCGCCGTTGGGAAGGTAGTACAGGATGTTCGTGATGTACAGTCCGGAGCCGTCGGAAAGGTTGAAGAAGGTCTGCGCGCAGCCCTTGCCGAAGCTCTTCTCCCCGATCGTCACTGCGCCAAGCCGGTCGCGCAGACAGCCGGCCAGGATCTCGGAAGCCGAGGCCGAGCCTTCGTTGATGAGCTGGACGATGGGAACCTTCGAGATGATGCCGGGCTTGGCTTTGTATTCCTCAAAGGAGAGCGAGTTGCGCCCCTTCATCGTCACGATCTTGCCGTCGTCAAGGAACATGTCGGCCATGCGGACAGCAGCACTGACAAGACCGCCAGAATTGTCGCGCATGTCGAGAATGAGTCCCTTCATGTTCTGTTTCGTCAGCTCAGTCAGAGCCTCTTCAAATTCGTCGGCAGTGTTGTCGATGAAACGGCTCACGCGGATGTAGCCCAGATCGCCGTTCAGCATCTTATGTTTGACGGATCTGTTTTCGACAGCGGCACGGACAAGCGTGAATTCCAGCGGTGACTCTTCGCCGGTGCGGCTGACGGTGATACGGACTTCGGTGCCAGCTTCTCCGCGCAGGCGGTTTGCCGTAGCATTAAGCTTGTTCGGCTCCACGTCTTTGCCGTCGATCTTGATGATGACATCCATAGGACGGATACCGGCCTTATACGCTGGAGAGCCGTCAATGGGCGCAACGACGACCACATCACCGTTCCTGTTGACAATGGTGATGCCGATGCCGACAAATTCTCCACTGCTCTCCTGTCTCTCTTCCTTGACCTCTTCAGGCGTAAGGAAACGCGTGTAAGCATCTCCGTACGCAGCAACCATCCCCTTGATGGCCCAGTAGGTCAGCTCGTTTTTTTTCAGCTTGATGTCGGGCACATCGACCTGATAGGCGTCGACCAGGAGCTTGGCCTGCTTCATCAGCCAGAGCTCTTCAGGCGAGAACGGAGACACGTCAGCGTAATCTTCGTTCGTAGGAACGTACTGTGAGACAGACGAGGAATCGGACGAATCCTCCTTAGGCGGAACGTCATATTCCACTTCGACATCGGGGTCGTCCTCAGGCTTGACATCAGCCGAAGCAACGATATTCGAGACAGAGGCGCCCGAAGCAGCGTCGTTAGATTTTACGTCTTCCGAAGTCGCGTTTTCCTGTTTTACGTCCTGCGAAAGAGTAGTTTCAGTCAGGTCGTAGTCCATTTTCGAGCCGTCAGCAAGAGCAGGAGCAGCTGCAATGCCGGCCGCAAGAAGGAATGCGGCCAGCGCTTTTACGTATTTGTGTTTGTGATCGTGCTTGAAATTTTCAGTGAGATGCATGCATTTTCCTCCAGACATATCAATAGCTCTAAGACAAAACACTTCTGCCGGGTACCGTCATGAGCGCGCAGCTCTCCGCAGCGGAACGCAGCCTTGATATTTTCAGGCAGCGGCGCGCTCATGACTTCTTTTCAGGAACGATTATAAACAACACGCTCATTATTCAGACTTAAAATGATGGCCCAGAGCTTTTTTCAGGTAGTCTTTTATTACCGCATCCAAATGTTCTTCGCTCGTGCAGGCGCTGCGGAACAGCTCTTTTTCCTCTTCGGTGTACACAAGGCCCTCCATTTCGTTAGAGCGCATTGACATCTCCAGATTGTAAAGAACGTCCGGATTAATAGCTTGGGGATCCTTAACCACAGGTCAGCACACCCTTCCTTTAAGCTGTAATCACCATACTGCTATTATAACCGATTCAGCGACGAACGGGCAGTC
>JAGAYQ010000320.1 GCA_017940445.1 Pyramidobacter sp.
AGGATCGTAGATACCGCGGGGTTGAGACGCAAAAGCCGAATTCGCGACGACATCGAATTTTATTCGACTGTTCGGACGATGGACAGTGTCGATCAATGTGACGTGGCAATTTTTGTGATGGATGCCAGAGAATTGGCAACCGAACAGGATCAGCGTCTCGTCAACGAGATCCTTGCCCGAGGAAAGGGCGTTGTACTCGTTGTCAATAAGTGGGACCTTCTTCCGAATACGCCCGAAGTGGGGGATGAAGTGCAGACTAAACTGCGCGAGGAATTCCGCTTCGTTCTGCACGCACCGGTGCTGTTCACGTCTGCTGTATCCGGACGCCGACTGCATCGGCTTCTGGATCTGGTCAGTCAGGTGTACAAGCGCCGCCAGTCGCGTTTCAGCACGACGGTGCTGAACAGGATCATCAGGGACATGCTTGCGTTTGACAGGCTGCCGACCGACGGCGCCGGCCGGCGGCTGCGCATCTATTACTGCACACAGAGTTCGTCTGTGCCGCCGACTTTTATCTTTTTTGTCAACGATGCTGCGATCGTCACAAAAAGCTTCGAGAACCATCTATCAAAGAAAATCCGCGAAGCCGGAGATTATGACGGCGTGCCGATCAGGCTTTTTTGGCGATCGAGTCACGGAAATAACGAAAAGTCTTGACCTCCGAGCATTTTTGTGTTTAGATAGTTGTGCCTCATGATGGGGCGTTTACTTATCAAGGCTGTATGCCTATTGATAATTTAAGGAGGCAAAAAAATGACGAAGGTTGAACTGATCAATGAAGTGGCTGCGAGCGCGAATGTGACGAAAAAAGCTGCTGCCGATGCTGTTGCCGCGGTCTTTGCGTCGATCGAAAAGGCCCTCGCTGCCGGTGACAAGGTCCAGCTGGTCGGCTTCGGTTCCTTTGAAGTTCGCGAGCGCGCTGCACGTACGGGCAGAGACCCTCGCAACCCCGACAAGGTGATCCAGATCCCCGCGAAGAAGGTCCCCGTGTTCCGTCCTGGCAAAGGACTTAAGGACAAAGTCTGCTAGTCCCTGTTCATATTTGCATAATAAAAAGCTCTGTCCGGAATCGGACAGAGCTTTTTATTATGCGTAAGATCAGGCAGCTGCGCCAGTTTTGAGCGAATAAGTTTTCTGGCAGAACAGATAGAGGGCGAGGATCACTGCTGAACCGGACATGGATACAACAGGGCTCTTCCACATCGAGGCAAGTCCCGCAACGATGAAGAGCACACGCACCCATACAGGGATATTGCCGCCGCAGTAGCCGGTGAAGCTGAAGCCGACGCCGAACACAAGCGCGATGCCGCTGAGGATTGAGATGATGTTGTGAAGCCAGTCGAGCTGGAACAGCAGGCCCGTGTCATAGCAGAACGCGAATGGGATGACGAAAGCAAGGAAACCAAGACTGCACGCAGCCCATCCTGTCTTGTTGGGTGAATCTTCAGCAATGGAAGCCGCCGCATAAGCAGCGAGAGCCACAGGAGGCGTGATGTTGGAGATGATCGCGTAGTAGAACACAAACATGTGAGCCGCCATCGGATCGAACTGAAGCTGACCAAGAGCGGGAACGCTCAGCGATGCCGCAAGAATGTACGCGCTCGTTGTTGGCAGCCCCATTCCAAGGATCAGGCAGACAACGGCAATAAGGATCAGCGTCAGAACGGGTACGCCGCCTGATACTGAGAGAACGGCACTGACGATCTTGGGACCGATGCCAGAGAGCGCAACAGCACCGAGAACGAAGCCAGCGGACGCGCATGCAGTGCAGACACCGGGGATGCCCTTCGCACCGTCGTGTATAGCCTTGAGGATGCCAACGGGCCCCATACGGCGCTTGGGGTTGGGAAGCGAGAC
>JAGAYQ010000321.1 GCA_017940445.1 Pyramidobacter sp.
CGAAGCTGTCGGCGGGGAGGTCGGAGTACAGATCCTGCTCGACCCCGCAGAGGATGGTGATGCGGTCGGCATATCCGGCGCGCAGCGACTCGATCTCGCGCTGATAGCCGGCCGTTTTTTCCGCGCTCATGCAGTAGCTTTCGTCGCACGGGGTATGCGCGTGCCCTGAAAATCCCAGGCGCGTCATGCCCAGTTCAAGGGCGCGCCGCACGATCGTTTCGGCCGTGTCTTTGCCGTCGCACCAGGGGGTGTGGACGTGGAAGTCCTCGAGGATCATGAGGTCATCTTCTCCTGCTTCACCTTGTGGTCGATGACGTGGCGCGAGGCAAGCTCCTTCGTGATGTCGTCGAGGGTGATGCCGGCTTGGACCATCAGGACCATGACGTGATAGGCGAGGTCGGCGATCTCGTAGATGGTCTCCTTTTTGTCCTCGGCCTTGGCGGCGATGATGACTTCGGTGCTCTCCTCGCCGACTTTCTTGAGGATCTTGTCGAGGCCTTTTTCAAAAAGATAGGTCGTGTAGCTGCCTTCCTTCGGCGATGTCCTGCGGCCTTCGATCAGCTTCATCAGCGCGGCGGCGCTGAACTGGCCGCTCTCGTCTTCAAGAAGGGGATTTTCGAAGCACGAGGTGGTGCCCAGATGGCAGGCGGGGCCGTCGGGATGCACGCGCACGACGAGCGCGTCTTTGTCGCAGTCGGCCGTGATGGAGACGACATGCTGGTAATTGCCGCTGGTCTCGCCTTTCAGCCACAGCTCGCTGCGCGAGCGGCTCCAGAAGCAGGTGAGCTTTTTTTCGAGCGTGATGCGCAGGCTTTCACGGTTCATGTACGCCAGCGTGAGCACGCGCTGTGTGTCAGCGTCCACGACGATGGCGGGGATCAGCCCTTTTTCGTCAAATTTCAGTTCGTCGATCGTGACCATGAGCTCAGTCCTTTACAGCCGCGCGGGGATGCCGCATCTAGCCATCTCGGCCTTAAGATCGGCGATCCTGACCTCGCCGAAGTGGAAGATCGAAGCGGCCAGACCGGCGTCGACCTGCGGGATTGCTTTGAACAGCTCGATGAAGTGAGCGATGTTTCCCGCACCTCCCGAGGCGATCACGGGCACTTTGACGGCGTCGCAGACGGCGCGCAGCAGCTCGATATCGAAGCCCTGCTTGACGCCGTCAGTGTCGATCGAGTTGACGACGACTTCGCCCGCGCCTTCGCCGACGCAGCGTCTGATCCACTCGATGGCTTCCATGCCGGTGTCGTCGCGGCCGCCGCGCGCGAAGACGTGGAACTGTCCGTTCACGCGCTTGATGTCGGCCGAGAGCACCACGCACTGGTCGCCGTACAGTTCCGCCGCCTCGTGGACGAGGGCGGGGTTGCTGATCGCGCCGGTGTTGACCGAAACTTTGTCGGCGCCGCAGGCGAGCACGCGCTCAAAGTCGGCTGTTGAGCTGATGCCGCCGCCGACGGTGAGCGGGATGAAAACGTTGCGCGCCGTCTCGGTGAGGATCTGCGTGAACAGCTTGCGCCCGTCGGAGGAGGCGGTGATGTCGTAAAAGACCAGTTCGTCGGCGCCGCAGGCGCTGTAGTACTTTGCCAGCTCAACGGGGGAGTCCACGTCGTGCAGGCCCTCAAAGTTGACGCCCTTGACGACGCGGCCGTCCTTGACGTCGAGACAGGGGATGATGCGTTTTGTGATCATTGTGCCACCTCGATTGCTTCCTTTAAAGAAATCGCTTTTGTGTAATACGCCTTGCCGACGATCGCACCGTGCAGGCCGAGCGCGCGCAGCCGCCTGATGTCGTCGAGCGCCGACACGCCGCCGGAGGCGATCACGTTCAGCTTCAGCTGCGAGGAAAGTTTTTGATACAGCGCCACGTTCGTGCCGGCCATCATGCCGTCGCGCGAGATGTCGGTGCAGATCAGCGTGCTGATGCCCGCGTCCTGCATCCGGCGGCAGAAGTCGAACGCTTCCAGGCCGGAATTTTCCGTCCAGCCCTTCACGGCGACGAAACCGTCGCGGATGTCGACGCCCACGGCGATGTGCTGCCCGAATCTGGCGGCGGCCTTCTCGGCAAAACCGCTGACTGTTGCCGCGGTGCCGAGGATGATGCGGTCGATCCCCGCGTCGACGTAACGGGAAATCGTGTCGAAGTCGCGGATGCCGCCGCCGACTTCGCAGAACAGTCCGGATGCGGCCTTGACGGCGGCGATGGTCTGAAAGTTGGGCGTGCCGCCGTCGCGAGCTCCTTCCAGGTCGACCATGTGCATGTGCGTCGCGCCCTGAGCGGCGAAATCGCGCGCCACTTCGAGCGGATCGGGACTGTACACGGTGAGCCGGGCATAATCGCCTTTGACGAGCCGCACAGCCTGGCCGCCGTACAGGTCGATCGCCGGATAGATCAGCATGAACCTGTCTCCAGCTCGCAGAACGCGCGCAGGATGTTCAGACCGACGGTCCCGCTCTTTTCGGGGTGGAACTGGCAGCCCATCACGTTGGCCGCCTGCACGCAGGCCGTCAGTTCCGCGCCGTATTCGGTCACGGCCGTGACGACAGGATCACAGCCCATTGCGGCGTAGGAGTGGACGAAATACACGCAGTTGCCTTCTTTGATGTATTTGAACAGGGGCGAGCTCTTGCGGAAGATGAGCGCGTTCCAGCCCATCTGCGGCACTTTCAGCCCCGCGGGGATGACCTCCGAGATCGGGCGCACTTCGCCGTGCAGCAGCCCCAGCCCCTGATGCTCGCCGTACTCATAGCTTTTGTCAAACAGCATCTGCATCCCCAGGCAGATGCCCATCACGGGCTTGCCGTGCGCGGCTTCGTCCAGCAGCGGCCGGTCGAGGCCGGAGGAGCGCAGCTTTGCGGCCGCGTCGCCGAACGCGCCCACGCCGGGCAGGATGATGCGCGAAGCGCCGCGGATCTCGGCTTCGTCAGCCGTCACGCGCGCTTCGGCGCC
>JAGAYQ010000322.1 GCA_017940445.1 Pyramidobacter sp.
GGGCTAAACGTATCGCGAAGGCGTGCCCTCAGGTCAGTCATGTCGCGGCGGCTGTGCGCTGAAATCAGAAAGATCTGCTCGGCCAGCACGCCGCACTGTTCCGACAGCCAGGCAAGCACTTCCTTGCGAGCAGCCCACGGCTCAAGCAAGTCGACCTTGTTGGCGACAAGGAACACGGGCTTGTTCAGCTCTTCGGCCCAGTCAAGGTCGGACATCGAGATTTCCGGACGGGTCACGTCGAGCACGAGGAACAGTGCTGCACACGAGTCAGCCTGACGGCGGAGCTCCTTCTGGATGTTCGGATCGCTGATCAGCGCCTTGCGGAATACGCCGTAGTGCTTCATCTGAAAGCATCTCTTGCACAGCACGCCCTCTTTCGGCTCCTTGCCTGGAGCGAGAAAGCCGGGCAGGTTCTCGTCAGCCGTCTGGAACACGGCGCCGCAGCCGGGACAGCGTTTTTTCTCTTCCATACTGTGGTTCACCTTCTTTATATCAAGCACTTCGCGTTACTTTCGATATTTTTTGACGTTTTTGATGTGCTCGCTCTCAGTCTTGGCAAATGCATGAGTGCTGTCGCCCTTTGCCACATAATAGAGGAAGTCGTTCTTGTCAGGCGACAGCGCGCCGCCCCAGGCCGCCGCCGAAGGCACACAGATAGGCAGCGGCGGAAGGCCGGGCTTTTTATAGGTGTTGTAGGGCGAATCGATCTCAAGATGCTTGTAGAGCACACGCTTGAGCACTTCCCCCTTGCGCAGATACCACGCATAAACGACGCTCGCGTCGATCTGAAGGAGCATCTTTTTCGCCAGTCGGTTTTCAATCACTCCCGCGATCACGGGATATTCGCTGTCAACCTGTGCTTCGCGCTGGAGCAGCGACGCGATCACAGCGGCGCGCATTGCCGTGTCCTTGTCCGTGATAACCGTGCCGAATTTGTCAAACCACGCGCCCGATGCCGCTCGGACTAGGGCGGGAAGCGACTTCTCCGTCAGGGCATACGTCTCGGGCAGCAAAAACGCTGCACGGGCCAGCACATCCTTGGGCAGGATCTTCAGCATCGCCTCGGGATAGTTTTTATCGTCGGAAAGAGCGGCTTTCTGTGCTTTTTCATCACCGAACGGCAGAGGTTTGGCAGGCAGCGCACCGGGGATGATGATCTCGCTCTGGTACGTAGGTATCGCATCTTTCAGCTGCTGTGCAACATACCACGTCGGCCCGGACTTGATCTCGTACGTGCCGGATTTCAAAGTACGGTCTGCGCCTTTTTTCGTCAGCCAGTACAGCAGATTATGGGCGTCGGTCACAAGTCCCTTTTCGCAGACGGCCCGGGCGAAAGAGCGCAGCGATTCGCCGTCTTTGAGCATGACGAGCTCTGTGCTTTCATCCTTGTGGAACGGCATGACAAACACGTCCTTCCACTGGGCAGGCTTCCAACGGTAAGCAGCCAGCCCGAGTGCCAGAACGGCGGCAGCACAGCAAAGCAGGAAAAACTTTTTCATGAGCTCCTCCTCCGAAGTCAAAAGTTAAACGATCAGCATCGCGTCACCGAACGAGAAAAAGCGGTAGCGCTCCTTCACGGCCTCAGCGTAGGCCTTCATGATGTTATCATAGCCGGCAAATGCCGCGACAAGCATAACGAGCGTGCTCTTGGGCAGGTGGAAGTTGGTGATCAGCGCATCAACAGCTTTGTACCGAAAGCCGGGATAGATGAAGATCTCTGTCTCAAGCGGGCCGGGACGCAGCTCGCCATGAGCCGCACACATGCCTTCAAGCGTGCGGACGACGGTCGTGCCGACGGCGATGACGCGGCCGCCGCGCTTTTTTGCTGCCATGATCATGTCATAGGCTTTTTGCGGGATGACGCAGCGTTCGGAATGCATCTGGTGCTGTCTGATGTCATCGGTCTTAACAGGGCGGAACGTGCCGAGCCCGACTTCGAGCGTGATGTCGGCAATGTCGACGCCCATATCAGCGATCTTCTGCAGAAGTCCGGGCGTGAAGTGCAGCCCCGCCGTAGGAGCAGCAGCCGATCGAGGATCCTTGGAATAGACAGTCTGGTAGTCCTCCGGACGCGAACTGCGCTCGTGAATGTACGGCGGCAATGGCATCGTGCCGTTGGCCTCAGCCAGAGCGCGCACATCGCATCCGGCGGGGAAAGCGACCGAACGGACGCCGTCGTCGCTTTTCACCTCGCCGATAACGGCAACCGTGCCATCAGGCAGGCGGACGCCTGTTCCCTCAGGCAGCCGGCGTCCGGGACGCACGAGCGCTTCCCATCGCGTCTCTCTTTCGTCTTCGGGACGCAGCAGCAGGATCTCACACTGGGCGGTCCCGCCTTCCTTGACGCCGGCAATGCGGGCAGCCATCACGCGTGTATCGTTGCGCACGAGCACATCGCCGGGGCGAAACCATTGCAGGATGTCGTAAAAATGCTGATGGAACAGAGCTCCGTCGCTGCGACGCAGCGCCAGCAGACGGCAGTGATCGCGAGGTTCGACCGGGACCTGTGCGATCAGCTCGGGAGGAAGCTGGTAATCATAGGTATCGATGCTGTAAAAATCAGGTTGGTTCGTCAAAGGGGTCACTCCTGTGTCACCGCCGCTGAATGACGGTGCCCGGATAATAAAAATTGAGGATCTTCTCGGCGCTCCAGCCATGGTCTGCCATCGCCTTTGCCCCCCACTGAGAGAGGCCGACGCCGTGGCCCCAGCCGCGGCCATAGAGCGAGACCGTCCCGGAAACAGTTACAGAGGTCACACCGGCAGACGCGCGCACAGGCTTATTTTCTTCAACGTCGGCCTGCGGCGGTGCCGGCTGCTTTTCCGGTTCGTGGGGTACGATCGTTTTGTCCTGAACAGTGCCCAGCGCTTTGTTCAGATAAAAGCGCTCGCGCTCAGGATACATGAGCATATCAAGCCGCTCGTCGACCGTGAACTTTTTCTGAGCGATCAGTGCCCGCAGATGCTCTTTTTCTTCCGCGTTCAGCGGTGCTCCTGCCATCGCCCGGGGGGCCGGCTTTCGCTGTTCGACAGACCGCAGAGCTGAAACGCGCTGTTCAGCAGAAGAACTGGACGCTCCAGCGCGGGAGAACTCGAAGAACGTGCTTCGAACTTTTCGCGCACCGATGAGCATGCGAAATTCTGCGCTCGTCAGCGTGGACGTGCCTGCGCTTCCGGTAAAACGAAGCAACGTAGGACGGCCGGCAGCATCGCGCTGGATGATCCCCATCTCACGTAAAGTGCCGACGCTTTTGCCCTTTTTGGCCAGAGCGTTCTGGATCTCCGCGGCCGTGACCGTCGCTTCCCATTCTGCTTTGGGAGACTGGGACGGATACGGCTCGCGGCGCACAACGAGATAGGGTTCTGGCTTGCCCCACACGTCGCGGATATCTGACGTGGCTCCGCCGCTGTCAGAACTGAAAAACGTGCGCGCCAGTGTGCCGCGATAGGTGACGACCTGTCCGCGAGTCTGAATGACAGCCTGGTCGGTCGTGGCGCCGTGGATGTTGACGCCGCGGTACACCTGACAGTGGTCAGTGTCGCACACGTCAAAGCCCTGTGAGCTGTGCCGCCCCATTTGTGAAAGCGCGTAAGTCCGAGAGATCACAGCCTGGGCCTTGAGAACTTCGAGAGCCCAGAGCGGACTGATCTCGATGCCAAGCACGCCGCGAAGGTATTTTTCCACATCCAGTTTGTTGACGACCGTCAGTCGGCCGCCCTGAGCGCGCAGGACGATCTCCCCTTCATAGGCAGTCTTGCCGCAGCGGATGGGCTGAGTCGAAGTGAGGATCACAGGCGAAGCGTAGCTTTTTCCATGAATGACAACATTCGCTCCATGCGCCTGCGCCGTAAAGCTGGACGGCACGGCAAAGCGTTTTCCGCCGGCACTTGCGGCGATCCCCTGTCCGGAAATAACTGCTGAAGGAATGCCGACTTCGACTCCGACGCGGATCATCAACGCCTGAGCCGGAAGGCACAGCAACAAGGCGCACAAAAAGACGCTACAAAAGCGGAAGCTGCTCCGCAGGCTCCTGCGGCGGATTTTTTCCCAGATAGCGGTATGCATTTTCTGTTGCTTTCCTCCCTCGCGGAGTGCGTTCGATCATGCCTTTCTGGATCAGATAAGGCTCATAAATGTCTTCGATTGTCTGCGGTTCCTCGTTGAGCGCTGCCGCCAGCGTCGAAAGTCCGACAGGACCGCCGTCGAACAGCGTGACGATCGCGTCGAGGATCTTGCGGTCACCATCGTCAAGGCCAAGGCGGTCAAGCCCAAGCGTATCCATGGCGCGTTCGGCCAGCGCCGCTTCGACGACAGGGACACCGGCCACCTGCGCGAAGTCGCGTACACGCCGCAGCAGACGCAGAGCGATTCGGGGCGTGCCGCGCGAGCGTTCGGCGATCGAACGGCACGCCTCGGGCTCCACTTTCAGCCCCATCACTCCCGCGCCGCGGTCGAGGATGACGCAGAGCTCCTCCGGTGTATACAGACGCAGCTGCTCGATGATGCCAAAGCGTGCCCGCAGGGGCGAACTGAGCAGCCCAAGCCTCGTCGTCGCTCCAACGAGGGTGAAGCGCGGCAGATTGAGGCAGATGCTGCGCGCCATCGGCCCTGAGCCGACGACGATGTGCAGCGTAAAGTCCTCCATCGCGGAGTACAGAACTTCCTCAATAGTCGTCGACATACGGTGGATCTCGTCAATAAAGAGCACGTCGTGCTCCTGGAGATTGGAGAGGATCGCCGCAAGATCACCGGGCTTTTCCAGCGCGGGGCCGGTGGTGACGCGAAGCTCGCTCCCCATCTCATGCGCGATGATACCGGCCAGAGTCGTCTTGCCAAGGCCGGGCGGGCCGTAGAAGAGGATGTGGTCCAGCGCTTCCTCGCGCTTTTTGGCGGCCTGGATATAAATTTCGAGCTTCGACTTGATCTCACTCTGACCGTTGAAATCAGCCAGCTCAAGAGGCCGGAGTCCGCGCTCCTCCTGCCGCTCCAGCCGCTCTTCCTGCGGCGGCAGCTCAAAGCCGCGAATGATCGGTTCCTTGTCCATTGCCTCTCACCTCGTCAGCGCGGCTGAAGCAGCCGCAGACAGGCCATGATCGCCGAACTCTCGTCGAGCTCGCCCTGCTCCGCCTCGACCTGCTTGTAGGCTCGCAGTGCAGACGCACGGTCGAACCCGAGCGATTCAAGCGCATCGAGCACGCCGCCGGCGCTCTTGGCCGCAGATGTTCCCGTGCTGACTGAAACGCCAGCAAGCGGTTCGAAGCCTTTGCGGTGGATGCGGTCGGCCAGCTCGAAACAGATACGCTCCGCTGTTTTCTTGCCAATGCCGGGCACTGTCGTGAGCATCTTGGGGTCATCGCGCTCGACAGCCGAGATGATGTCGGCAGGCGAAAGGCATTGCAGCACCGCGGCCGCCATTTTGCCGCCCACGCCTTTCGTAAGGATCATCAGCTTGAACAGCCGCCGTTCCGTCTCGTCGGCGAAACCGTACAGCGCGATGCCGGCATCGCTGATCTGAAGATACGTATAGAGAAAAGCCTGTCCGTCGACTTTGCACAGATCGGCGGCGCGGCGGGTGGCAAGCACCTCCACGCCAAAACCGTTGCAGTCGATGACGACGGAAAAGTCAGATTTTTGGATGACAGTTCCTCTGATGCTGGCAAGCATGGCTATCTCCTTCCGTAGGCATACTGCGGGCTGCGCACGATCGCCAGTCCCGCCAGAGCAATGCCGAGCGCGTCGGCAGTATCGTCAGGGCGCGGGATCTCCTCCAGACCGAGGAGCTGCTGGATCATGCGCTGCACCTGGCGCTTCTCGGCGTTGCCGTCGCCGCACACAGTCAGTTTGACCTCCGACGGTTTCGGCTCAACTAAGGGCAGACGGTACTGCGCCGAAAGCAGCAGGATCGCGCCTCTGGCCTGCCAGACAGCCTCTGCGGTAGTGCGGTTTTGTCCGAAAAACAGGCGCTCCACCGACATAAAATGAGGGGAGCAGGTTTCGATCTGCTCCCTCACTCCATCATACAATGCTTTGATTCGGATCGGCGTTTCCTGATGGGGAGGCGTCTCAAGACAGCCGTAAGCGAGGGCCGTATATGAGCCGCCGCTCTGGCGCACGAGGCCCCAGCCGAGGCGGCCGATGCCGGGATCGATGCCCAGACAGACGAGCCCTTTAGTCGTCGTTGGCAATGGCCTCGTTCACCTCGTCAGTAAACTCGAAGTTGGCAAACACGTTCTGAACATCGTCGTGGCCTTCAAGCAGGTCAATCAGCTTGACCATCTTGCGGGCCTTGTCGACGTTGCTGATCGAAACAGTCGTTTTGGGAACCTGGATGACTTCAGCATCGGCGATCTTGTAGCCCTTCTTCTCAAGAGCTTCGCGCACGTCCATCATGGCGCTGGGATCGGTCGTCACCTGAGCGCCCTCGTCCTGCATGGCGACATCGTCGGCGCCGGCATCGATCGCGTCTTCCATGAGCTGGTCCTCATTGACCTCGCCCTCAACGATGACGCTGCCCTTGCGCTCAAAGTTCCAGGCAACGCTGCCGGGCGTGCCCATTGAGCCGCCGTTGCGCTCAAGGATCGCACGGATCTCGGGCGTGGTGCGATTGCGGTTGTCAGTCAGCGACTCGACGATGATCGCGACGCCCTCGACGCCGTAGCCTTCGTACGTGATCTCCTCGTAGGAGACGCCCTCCAGCTCGCCGGTGCCGCGCTTGATGGCGCGCGTGATCGTATCGTTGGGCACGCTGGCTGCTCTGGCGCGGTCAAGAGCTGCCTTCAGGCGCACGTTCATGCCAGGATCGCCGCCGCCTTCCTTAGCGGCGATGATGATCGCCTTGATCAGCTTCTGGCGCTCGTTGCCCTTCTTGGAGTCCTGCGCAGCCTTACGGTGCTTGATATTAGCCCACTTGGAATGTCCCGACATAAAAAATCACCTCATGAAAAGTTTGAAAGGACCGATCTGCGGTCCCCTTTAAAACAGTTTTTTGCGTTACAAATTATCGCCAATGACGCACTTCGGCGGCATTGAGCGTTTGTGCTCAGAAACTCGTATGCGGCGCTCAATCTCGCGCGCATCGCGTTCACTGACCGGCTGTCCTGAAACATACGCGTCAAGCACGTCGTAGGTCAGCCCCATCTCCTGCTCATCCGTCTGGCCTTCCCACAGACCGGCCGAAGGCGGCTTGTTGATCACGACGGAAGGGATGTTCAGCACCCGAGCGATCTCCCTCACTTCACCCTTGGTCAGGTCGGCCAAAGGCATAAAATCGCTGCCCCCGTCACCGTATTTTGTGAAATAGCCGATGGTGACTTCGTCTTTGTTGCCCGTGCCGCAGACGAGATAGCCAAGCGTCTGCGCGATCGCATACACGGTGATCATGCGCAGACGGGGCTTGATGTTGGCCGAGGCCAGCTTTGAAGGCGGCATGACACCGTTCAGCATCTCCATATACGCGTCATAGGGGCGCGACAGGTCGGCGTCGACCATTTTGATGCCAAGCGCGTCAGAAACAAGACGTGCGTGCTCGGCATCGAGCGAAAGGCTGTGGCACGGCATCTGCACGGCAAGCACCTTGTCGGCACCAAGCGCCTCTTTGAGAAGCGCCGCCGCAACAGCCGAATCAATGCCGCCGCTCATGCCCACAACAGCGCCGCCGGCGCCTGAAGCGGAAATGATCTGGCTGATCCATTTTTTGATGGAGTCGATGAGCTTGCGAGCGTCTCTCATCGTGCGCACTTCCTTTCGTCCACGTTTCGCCTGTGCGGCGTGACGTTTTATTTTACCACAACCGCCAGCATTACGCACTGAAAAAGCCATCACGGAAATCCGTGATGGCTTTTTTTCTTATGATTTTTTTGGAAGATAAGGGCGAAGCGCCTCGATCACGCTCGCGCCTTTTTCTATGCGTGCAACGATCTCGCCTTCGCGGAACACGACCAGCCCGTTCGGCGAACCGGCAATGCCCAGCTGAGCGTGACGAGCCTCGCGGGGGCCGTTCACCTCGCAGCCCATCACCGCAACGGTATAGCCGTCGGGGAGACTGCCGAGGATCTCGCGCACCTCCGGCACAGCGTCGGCCACATCAAGCTGACGGCGGCCGCAGGTGGGGCACGAGATCAGCTTTCCGCCGCGCTGACGAAGATCAAGCGCGCGCAGGATGCTGTACGCAGCTCGCACTTCATCTGCAGGCGGCTGCGAGAGCGACACGCGCATCGTGTCGCCGATGCCCATCGCGAACAGGCGTGACAGGCCGCAGGCGCTTTTGACAATTCCGTCAAGGCCGCTGCCTGACTCAGTGATGCCGACGTGGAAGGGAAAGTCGCCGTAGCGCTCGTTCAGAAGCACGTTGGCGCGCAGTGTCTCTGCGATGTCGGTGGACTTGGCGGAGACGATCACGTCGTAAAACTTGCGCGAGAGGAGCATCTCCATCTGCTGCGAGACGGCCAGAGCAAGCGCTGCGCCGCGGTCACCGCCGGACAGGCGGAGCTGCTCTGCGTTGATCGAGCCGCTGTTGGCACCGATGCGAATGACGACGCCGCGGTCTCGCGCCAGTTCAACGACGCCCGTCAGGCGCTGCGGACTGCCCATGTTGCCAGGATTGATGCGGATGGAAGGACAGCCGGCTTCAATGGCCGCGACGGCAATGTCAGGATCAAAGTGGATGTCGGCCATCAGCGGCAGCGGCGAACGCTCGCAGAGCGTGCGCAGACAGTCTTTCAGTTCGGCCGTGGGAAGAGCCACGCGCACGAGCTCGCAGCCTTCCTTTTTGAGCTCTTGCAGCTGAGCCAGGCACGCTTCGGTGTCATGCAGGCGCGTTTTCAGCATCGACTCGACGCGGAGAGGCGCGCCCCCGCCGATCGTCAGCGAACCGATGCGCAGCGTTTTTTTCATGAGGATTACCTCCCGAACAGGCGCAGGATATCCTGCCACGTGATCAGCACAATCAAAGCGGCGAGGAACATGAAGCCGATGAAATGGATCTTGCCCTCCAGCTCTGCCGAGACGTTGCGGCCAGTGATCATCTCGCCGATGGCGAAGACGATATGCCCGCCGTCAAGTGCCGGGAACGGGAGCAGATTGATGATGCCCAGGTTGAGACTGATGATCGCAAGGAACGACAGCAGCGAGAAGAAACCTTCACGCGCGGCCTCCCCCGCCATCGCCGCGATGCCGACCGGGCCGGACACATCGGCAGCCGACGGGTGGACGATCATGTCTTTCAGACCGCGCAGCATCGCCATCGACATCTGGAATGTGTAGTTGAGCGAGCCGGCAACAGCACGGAAGAACGAGAGCTTTTTCACCGCCGGGCGAATGCCGATCAGCGGCGGCTCGCCTGGCTTCTGCGACTTCGTGCCCATCGTCAGCGACAGTTTTTCGGAGCCGCGGCGGACTTGCAAATGAAGCTCTTCCGCCTGCTTCGCCCGGGAACGAATGGCCTGCGTCATTGAGCGCCAGTCGCTGACGGCGAGCCCGTCGACCGCTTCGATCACGTCGCCGCTGCGCAGACCGGCTGCTTCGGCAGGAAAGCCGGGGATCAGCTCCCCCACAGCCGAGGTCGAGAGGTCAAGCACGCCGCGGCTCATCAGCATCACCGTCGCCATGACGACAACAAGGAGGATATTGTTGAATGCGCCGGCTGCAAGGATGATCAGCTTCTTCCAGGGCGCTTTTTCCTGAAAGCCTTCGCCGGGGAGGACCGTCTCGCCCTCGTTCTCCTCGCCCATGCCGCCGAGACGGACGAACCCGCCCACGGGGATGGCGCGCACCGACCACTTGTTCTTGCGCCCCTGGCGCTGCCAAAGCAGCGGCCCCATGCCGAATGAAAACTCATGCACCTTTACGCCGAACCACAGCGCCGTGATGTAGTGCCCAAACTCATGCACCATCACGCACACGAGGATAATGAACAAAAACGCGACAACACTCAGTCCCATCAGCGCCATCCTTTCTTCGCGGCGCCGCCAAGCGTGCCGGAAACTGCCAGCTCTTCGGCGGCCGCCAGACAGCGCTCATACAGAGCGATGCGCTCTTCGACGCTGTCAGCCACGCCGCCCTCGTATCGGTCGATCATCGCGGCAACGAGACGTGCAATGCCGGTGAAGGGGATCTTCTCCTCAAGAAACAGCTTTACCGCAGCCTCATCAGCAGCAATTAGAATGACCGCAAAAGGCTCGCCGAGCTTCGCGGCGTCAAGTGCTGTGAAAAAACCGGGGAAGCGGTCGCGCGTCGGAGCTTCGAAATGAAGATCAAGTCCGTCGAGACTCACCGGTGCGATGCCGCTCAGCTTCAGCGGCGGACGCTTGGGCCAGGATAGCGCCGTCAGCGCCGCCAGACGCATGTCAGGAGGGCTGAGGAGCAATTTTGACGCGCCGTCAGCAAACGAGACAAGAGCGTGAACTTTCGAGCCTGGATGAATCACCGCTCCTACGCGTGACGCCGGCACGCCGAACAGATAGCTGGCTTCCAGCAGCTCGATGCCCTTGTTGATCATCGTCGCGCTGTCAACGCTGATTTTGCGGCCCATCGGCCACACTGGATGCGCTGCCGCCTGAGCCGGCGTGACCGCTTCGAGCTGTTCCGGCGGCGTGCGCAAAAAAGGACCGCCCGAAGCCGTAAGGATCAGCTTTGCGACGCCTGATCGCTCCTCCCCCGCCAGACACTGCCACAGAGCGTTGTGCTCACTGTCAAGCGGACGGAGCTGGCCTCTTTCAACAAATGGGGCAATGCGGGCGCCGAGAATCAGCGCCGATTCCTTGTTGGCGAGGCTGACTTCCAGTCCCGCTTCAAGCGCTTTCTGCAGCGCTTTCACAGCCGCCACGCCCGAGGAGGCGAAAACAAAATGATCGGCCACAGCCGGATCGATCAGGTCAAGCAGCGCCTTTTCACCGCAGGCAAGCTGCACATCCGCGGGCAAATCAGCGCGCGGAACACTGAGCACTGCCCGCTTTGCCCCAAATTCACGGCACAGGGCGGGAAAAGTCTCCCGCCCTGTGTCTGCTGCCAGCGCCGTGACCGTAAAATCCTCCGGATACGAGCGGCATACATCGAGCGCCGAACCGCCGACGCTGCCCGTACAGCCGATCACTGCGACTCTTTTTTTCGATTGAGCTTCCATGATTTCCTCTTCATCCCACGCATCACAGCAGACAGACCCACCAGATCAGCCACGCGCACAGCGAGTTGACAAGGACGCTGTCGAAACGGTCAAGAAAGCCGCCGTGTCCGGGCAGAATATGTCCGCTGTCCTTGACGCCGTTCTCGCGCTTGATCAGCGATTCAACAAGGTCGCCAAGCTGCCCCGCACTGCCGCAGGCCGCGCCTGTCAGTACGAACGCCCAGGGGCTGAAGCCAAAATACCACGCGCACAGCGCGCCGCAGAGCGTGCTGGCAAAAAATCCGCCGACGAATCCTTCGAGACTCTTGTTCGGGCTGATGTGCGGACAGATGCGCAGCGTGCCCCAGCGCGAACCGACAAGGTAAGCTGCAACATCGCATGACCATGTGCAAAGAAAGATCGAAAGCACCGCTGCCCAGCCGACAGGATCGGGCAAAGCGCGGAAACGGATCATGCAGTACCACGGCACGATCGTGTAAATCAGCCCCGTCATCACCGGACCGACGCTGGCGTTTGAGTGGCTGTCGGCAGTGATCTGCCGGCGCGCCAGCTCGACAAAATAAACGAAGAAGCAGCACAGGCCAAAGATCGCCATCAGCCCCGCCTGCGAGACGTGCTCCGATGAAAACAGCACGATCGCCGCTGTGACGAACGCGGCAAAAACGTCAGCTCGCGGCACGCCGGGCGCCATGCGGCAGAACTCCCACAGAGAGCCCAGAGCGATGAACGCCGCGAAGCCGTGCCACCACCAGCCGCCAAGATACAGCATCGTCAGCATCACGGCAACGAGAGCCGTCCCGCTGAGGGCGCGGACGATCAGGGTATGCTTAAAGCTGTTCGACTCTGCCATAGCGGCGCTCCCTTCCTGAGTACGACTCCAACGCCTTTTTCAGCTCTTCTTTGCCGAAATCGGGCCAGAGCGTGTCGGTAAAATAAAATTCGCTGTACGAGCTCTGCCACAGCCAGAAGTTGCTCAGCCTCAGCTCTCCGCTGGTGCGGATCACCAGATCAGGATCAGGCAGGTCTGGCAGATACAGAAAGCAGCGCAAATCATCCTCGGTGCGGATGACCATACCCGCTTGCTGCGCGGCAGAGATCGCGTCGATGATCTCCTGGCGGCCGCCATAGTTGAAACACACCGCAAGGGTGATGCGGTCGCAGGCAGCCGTTTCCGACTCGCTCCAGTCGATCACGTTGAGGACTTCCTCGGGAACGCCTTTTCGCGAGCCGCAGAAGCGCACTTTCACGCCGCTTTTTTTCAGCTCCGGCACTTTCGCCTTCGCATAGCGCTGGAGAAGTTCCATCAGACCGGCCACTTCCATCTTTGGCCGGTTCCAGTTTTCGGTAGAAAAGGCATAGACCGAGAGCACGGACACGCCCATCTCTGCCGCGGCCCGCAGAGTGCGCTCCAGCGCTTCCACGCCGGCGCGGTGGCCGAGCAGCCGCGGCAGGCCGCGCTTTTTGGCCCAGCGGCCGTTGCCGTCCATGATCACGGCGAAATGTTTGGGAATGTTGTTAGACTGTTGTTCCATCGTTCTTTCCTTGTAAACTCATGTAGCGCGCTCGGATCTCCTGAATGTCGCGCCACGTCAGATCCTTCGGACCGCCCTTTTCGCGGCTCTCGTTGCGCAGCAGATAGCTGGGGTGGAACATCGGCATCAGCGAGATGCCGCGCCATGTGAACCACCGCCCGCGCATTTTCGTGATGCCGCCGGTGCTGTGCAGGAACCACTTCAGCGGCGTATTGCCAAGCGCCACAATGATCTGCGGACGCAACAGCGCGATCTGCGCCTCCAGCCAGCCCTGGCAGCGGAGCACTTCTTCGATCTCGGGGACGCGGTTTCCGGGCGGACGGCACTTGACGATATTGGTGATGTATACTTCTTCCCGCTTGAAGCCGGCCGCTTCAAGAATGCGGGTGAGCAGCTGCCCCGCGGGGCCAACGAAGGGACGTCCTGTATCGTCCTCGACCTCTCCGGGGCCTTCACCGACGAACATGATGCGGTTGGTCAGGCTCCCCTCGCCCACGACGACGTTTTTGCGTGTCCTGCAGAGGCCGCAGCGCTCGCAGTGCAGGACCGCATCCTGAAACAGACTGTAGAGCTGAGCGCGCTCCTGGGGCGAGCGCATCGCTTTGAAAAGCATCTCAGTCATCGAACGTCACCTCAGCAATCGTCACATCGACGCGGGCCACTTCCATTCCCGTCAGCTGCTCTACCGCCACGCGCACGCGCAGCGCGGTCTGCCGCGTCAGCTCCTTGAAATTGAGCGCGCCCGTCTTCACTGTCAGCGACAGCACGATGACAAGACGGTCATGCTCCTGCTTGACGCGAGGCTCTTTGGCCGATATCACCTGAGGCGTGCTCTTCGCCACGTACTCAGCGATCTGCTCCACGACCTCCGGCTCGATCTTGAGCGCTCCGTAGTAGCTGAACGGCGGGCGCACGATCGTCTTTTCAGTTTCCTCCCGGCTGGAAAAGAGATTCTTCAGACGGCCGACAAGGCGGCCGGTGTAGTTCTTCTGGATCTGCGTCTGCGCGACGGGGATGACGTGGCGCTTATTCTGCTTGCGTTCGTACAGCGCCTTTTCAATTTCGTCGTCGGAAGCGACCTGCTCGATATGGATGTACTCCGAAGGCTCGGGCAGGCCGAGGATGGCGCAGATGTCGTCGCTCATGCCCTTGGAGGTGGCAAGCACCATCACGCGGGCCCCCGGGAAGCGGGCGATGCAGCGGCGTACTTCCTCACGGTGATCCTCAAAGTGGAACATGGCGCGGCGGATGGCACGTACCATGTTGGGCTCGGTCTTGGCGCTCTTGCCGGCGAGGATGCGGCCGCGAGAGATGACGAGCCCGTCGTCGATGATCATGTCGATCTTCTTCTTCGACGCGACCATCTGCGATCTCATGCTCTTTCCCGTGCCGGCCGGCCCGTAGAAGGCCAGCACGGTGTACTTGCCGGGCAGCGGCGGCGACACTTTTTTGACTGCCATGCTCACATGCCCCTTTCAGACCGGCGCGTCAGCTACGCGATGCTCTCGCCCTCTTCGATCGATACATGCGCGCCCATACTGGTCAGTGCCTTGTCGAAATCTTCGTAGCCGCGCATGATGTGCTTCAGCCCGTGGACGCGCGTCTCGCCCTCGGCGGGCAGTCCGGCCAGAGCCAGAGCAGCGCCGGCACGGAGGTCAGTAGCCTGCACGTCCGAACCGTTGAGCGCCTCGACGCCGCGGATGACAGCCGTGTTGCCCTGAATGTCGATCTCCGCGCCCATCTTGCGCAGCTCGGGCACATGCTGGAACCGCGACTCGAAAATGCTCTCCTTCACCACGCTCGTGCCGTGTGCAAGGCACAAAGCGGCCATCAGCTGCGGCTGAACGTCCGTGGGGAATCCGGGATACGGCATGGTCTTCACCGACAGGCTCTTCATACGGCCCCTGGAAGGATAGACAGTCACGCGGTCTTCCTGACGGAGATAACCCACCTCTGCCTCTTCCAGCTTCGCCAGCAGCGAGTCGAAATGCTGCGGCATCACGTCGGTGACAGTGACTTCGCCGTTGGTGATCGCGCCGGCAAGCAGA
>JAGAYQ010000323.1 GCA_017940445.1 Pyramidobacter sp.
GGGAGGTTGTATTCATGAAAAAGCTTATCTTTGCAGCATTGCTGACGGCTGTGCTCGCTTCTGCCGCCGGCGCTGCCGGCCTGAAGTCGCTTGTGTCCGCTTCGAAGACGGCGCAGAAGACCGATCAGATTATCCTCGTCGTCGATCACAATATGACGTTCTGGACGAAGGGCGAAAGCGGCGAGTGGAGCAAGGAGATGGACCGCAAATGCGGCTACGGCAAAAAAGGCCTGATCGCCGCTGCGAAAAAGCGCGAGGGCGACGTAAAAACGCCGATGGGCGCGTTCCCCATCCTGCACGCGTTCGGCCGTGCGGCCAACCCCGGCACGCGCATGACCTGGAAGGCCGTCACGCCTAACTCGTACTGGGCCGACGATGTGAAGCGCCCCGACACCTACAACACCTGGGTGGAAAGCGCAGCGAAGATCGGCGGCGAGCACCTGATCGACTATTATCAGTACGATTACGCCATGGCGGTGGGGTATAACGTGAATCCCCGCGTCACCGGCGCCGGCTCGGCGATCTTCGTCCACGTCAAGGCGACCGACCACTGGACCACGGGCGGCTGCATCAGCCTTGAAAAGGATGCGATGATCGAACTGCTGAAGCGCGCCAAGGACGGCGCCTGGATCATCATCGTCAAAAACGCCGCCGACGTGGCGAAATATTAGGGCGCAGCGCGAGGAGCATTTTAATCGCGCATTAGTTAAAGCGGCCGCCGCTGGTCTGGTGCCAGCGGCGGCCGCTTTTTATGCAGACGGAGCATGGCTTGGGGACAGAAACGGCGCTGTCGCGAGGAAAAAGCCGCTGATCTCTTCCGGCGTGTACGATTCGTTTTTCATCCACCATCTTACGGTCTCGGCAAAATCGCAGACGAGGTGGTTCAGCAGGTAATCTTTGGGCACGTTTGCGGGCGCGTTGCTCAGTCCAAGCTCAGGCACGCTCTTGAGATGGTCGCGGAACGCCCGCATGAAGATCTCGCCGCTTTCGCAGGCCAGGATCCCTTTGACGTAGCGCCGGCTGTCGCGCAGGTGGTAAAGGATGTGCGTGAGTTCGGCGCGCAGGTCGCGGGGCCGGGATGAAAAATCATGCGTCTGCTCCCTGACGGGAGCATCGGAAAAGACGTGCTCGAAGATTTCCGCGCACAGCGCCCGCAGCAGATCGTCCTTCGTCTCGAAATGAGTGTAGAAGGTGCTCCGGCCCACGTCGGCGGCGGCGATGATCTCTGAGACGGTGACGGCGGAAAAAGGCTTCTTCTCAAGCAGATCCGTGAACGCGTTGAAGATAGCCTGTCGCGTTTTTTTCTGTCGGCGGTCCATGTCATGCCTCCTGTGGAGACGCTGATGAATTCGCCCGCGCCCCGCCGGGCCTTTCGCCGCTTGGCTGCGTCGAAGCTCACCCTCAAGGACTAGCTTCGCGTCGTCACCATAGCCCCGCTATGCCTCTTCGCTTCTCCTTGCCAAACGACGAAATCCCCTGGCGGGGCATCAGGCTCATTAAATCAGTGTCTCCCTGGATATTTTTGCGGAAACGTCCGGTAACGGACGTTCCGGCTTTTTTGATCCTTGTTCTCCTGTTTCTGAATACTATAATCGCAAACGAATATTGTGTTCAGTAACTGATTATGCGTTTTTTTACGCGAATGTCAACCGGAGGAGCAGAGATGATCAAAAAAATCGTCGATTTTTGTGCCGGATTGCCGATGACCGTCCTGGGCGGCGTCTTTCTTCTGGCCTCGTTCGTTCTGCCTCGCATGGGCTTTCCCTGGGGCGAAGCGCTGGCCTGGGGCTGCGTTGCCGTGTGCGGAACTCCGCTTTTGTACCTGGCGCTGCGGCGTCTGGCGGTGAATCAGGGGATCGCGAAGATCTCTTCGGCGCTGCTGATCTCGATCGCGATGATCGCGGCGATCCTGATCGGCGATCTTTTCGCCGCGGGAGAAGTTGCGTTCATCATGGAGCTGGGCGCGCTTCTGGAGGACGCGACGGTGAACCGCGCGAAAAAAGGGCTGAAAAGCCTGCTCTCGATCACGCCGCAGAAAGCCAGGCGCGTTCGCGGGACCGATGTCGAGATCGTCGAAACGGCGCAGATCGTGCCCGGCGACGTAGTTCGCGTGCTGCCCGGCGAGGCGATCCCCGCTGACGGGACGATCGTCTGCGGGGAAACGTCGGTCGATCAGTCTGTTGTGACCGGAGAAAGCCTGCCGGTAGACAAGCGGCCCGGCGATGAGGTGTTCTGCGGCACGATCAATCGCTTTGGCTCGGTCGACATCACCGTGACGAAAACAGGCGAAGACAGTTCGCTGCAAAAGCTGGTCCGGCTGGTCGCCGAAGCGGAAAGCCGTCATGCGCCGGCGCAGCGCATTGCCGACCGCTGGGCGAGCTGGCTCGTTCCTGTGGCGCTGCTGATCGCTGTTGCCGTGTACGTCTTGACCGGGGAGGTCGTGCGCGCTGTGACCGTGCTGGTCGTCTTCTGTCCCTGCGCGCTCGTGCTGGCGACGCCGACAGCGGTCGTCGCGGCGGTTGGACAGGCTGCCAAACATGGCGTGATCGTCAAATCCGGCGAGGCGCTTGAGAAGATCGGCAAGGCGGTCATCATGGCATTTGACAAAACAGGCACATTGACGACAGGAGAGCTTGAAGTCTGTGATGTGATCCCGCTGACGGAGCTCGGCGAAGATGAGCTGCTGAGCATCGGCGCTTCGGTCGAAAGCCGCAGCGAACACCCCCTTGGTGCGGCGATCGTCCGTGCGGGACGCGAACGCCGGCTGCCCCTGCGCGAGGCGCAGCAGTTTCGCATGTTTGCCGGCAAGGGCGTGACGGCTCTTGTCGATGGCGAACGGTACTTCTGCGGCGGCGAGCGCTTCCTTGAGGAAAACGGGATCGTTCCTGATGCCGCGGGCAAAGATGCGCTCAGCAAACTGCATGATAGCGGCAAAGCCCCTGTGGCCGTGGCTGACGGACAGCGGGTGCTCGGCATCATTGCCCTGTCCGATAC
>JAGAYQ010000324.1 GCA_017940445.1 Pyramidobacter sp.
GATGCTCGGCCGACAGCACGCCCAGTTCAGCAGCCAAAGCTGCGCCGCCGGTGTCGTCCACCTCGTCGGCGTGGATGCGCAGGGCAAACCCCAGCTCGCGCGCTTTTATCAGGATGCGGCGGCTCTGTTCGACTGTGAACACGCCTGTTTCGCAGAACACGTCGCAGGCGCGGGCAATGCCCTGCTCTTTTACCGCCGGGAGCATCTCGTCCACGATCAGATCGACATAGCCGTCTGGGCTGTTTTTATACGGCGGCGGCACCGCGTGCGCGCCCATAAAGGTCGGCACGATGTCGAGCGGCGTCTCTTCCGCCAGACGGCCAATGACGCGCAGCATTTTCAGCTCTTCGGCCGTATCAAGACCGTAGCCGCTTTTCACTTCCATCGTCGTCGTGCCGAAATTGAGGGCCGAGAGCACGTTTTCGAGCGTCGCGTCGAGCAGTTCGTCCTCGCTTGCGGCTTTCACCGCGTTCACCGACGAGAGGATGCCGCCCCCGGCTGCGAGGATCTCCAGATACGACTTGCCTTCAAGACGCATCATGAATTCGCTTTCACGCCGGGCGGCAAAGCAGATGTGCGTATGCGGATCGACAAATCCGGGGATCATGCAGGCCCCGCCGCAGTCGTGCTCCTCCGCAGCCTCAGCGCCCTCTGCTGCCATGCAGGCGCGCACCACTGCTTCATCGTCAGCAGCGCGGATGATCCCGTCCTCAGCAAAAAGCGCGCCGTGATCGAAGCACGCGATCGTTCCCTGCGCTTCCCCCGCGGCAGGGCGCGCTCCCGTCTTCGGCGTGAAAATGCGCGCATTGTAAAAAAGCGTTCCGCTCATGTTCCGTTCAGCCCCCTTCGATAAGTTCACAGAGCATTAGTCAGGTCCGACGCCGCATCGCGCAGCGCCGGAAGGACCTCGGTGCGCCAGTCGCCAAACGTCCCCGCCAGCCCAGCGACGCCCAGCTGCGCGGCAAAATTGCCGCGGCGGTCGAACACCGGCACGCTCACGTCTTCGGCGTGCGGCATCCACTCCTCGCGCGAATGCGCACAGCCGTCAGAGCGGATCTGTTCGACCCGGGCGCGCAGCCGTGCCCCATCCACCGGCGAGCCGTCAGGATACACAGCACCGCCTGTCAGCAGGCGTTCAAGCAGCTCTTTCCCGCCGAACGCCAGCAGCACCAGCCCCGTCGCGCCGCCCGTCAAAGGCACGGCCGTTCCGGTCCGGGCCACGAATTTGACCGCGCTTTCCGGTTCTTCCGTATGCACGCACACGCCGCCGCTGCCGTCGAGCACGCTGAGGATCGCCGTTTTTCCCGTGCGTTCCATCAGCCGCCTCATCGGTCCGGAGGCCACGCGCGCCACCTCGGCAAAAAACGCCGACTTGCGCCCGCTCAGCAAAAAGAACCTCAGCCCCGCGTGATACATGCCGTCGTCACCGTCCTGCGCCGCCCAGCCGCATCCTTCGAGCGCGCTCAAAAAACGGTGCGCCGTACTGCGCGGTATCCCCGTCGCCGCGGCGATCTCGCGCACGCTGAGCACCCGGTCGGCATTCACAAGCGTCTCCATGATGCGGATCGTCTTACCGACAGCGTCATTTTTTATGACTTCATTTTGAGAATCCACACGATCGTTCAAAATCGGGACACCTCGTCTCAATTTCATTCTGACCTAACTATACCGTAAAAAAATTTTCTGTCAACCGCTTCACTCTATAAAAGTAAAAGAAACGCGCCGATTCGAAAATCAGCGCGTTCCTTTTTGTATGTGTCGCTCATGCTCGCAAGTGGTAAACCTGAAACCACATTTTTCGCTAAAGGAGCGATTTTGAATGAAAAAATACGGTTACATCCGCGTGTCGTCCGTCGACCAGAACGAAGCACGTCAGCGAGAGTCGATGCGTGCACAAAAAGTGCCCCCAAGCCGGGTGTTTATTGACAAGCAGTCAGGCAAAGACTTTGAGCGCGTACAGTACCAGCGACTCATGCGTCGATTGGAGCGCGGTGATGTGCTCGTCCTCCACTCTCGCGACCGGCTGGGCCGACACTATCGCGAGATCCAGGAGCAGTGGCGTTATCTTCCGAGGGAGAAAGGCGTCGTCATCGTCGTACTCGACATGCCACTGCTCGACACTCGCGTCAGC
>JAGAYQ010000325.1 GCA_017940445.1 Pyramidobacter sp.
CGCACGGCCGCGCGGGCGCTTACAACCGGCGGGCTGTTCGCTCCCCTTACGGGAGCGAGCCTTGAAGGCTACGAGATCCACTGCGGCGTTTCCGTCCGCGACGATGGTGCATCTTCGCTGATCCGTCTCGAAGACGGCACCGAGGACGGCGCGCAGCGCGGCAGCGTGTACGGCTGCTATCTGCACGGATTTTTCGATCATGAAGAAGCGCGGACGGCCGTGCTGAACGCGCTGGCTGAACGCAAGGGCGTGACGCTCGGCTCTCCGGCGTTCGACTGGAGGGCGTACAAGGAGCAGCAGTACGATCTTCTTGCTGACACGCTGCGCGCCAGCCTGGACATGGACCTGATCCGCCGCATCATCGACAAAAAAGCGTAATAAAGGAGCGATCTCAATGGAACGCATCGACCTGAACGAACTGAACTCGCGCATCCCCGGCATTGACAGCGCAGCCGTACAGGCGTCGCTCGACCGCTGGAGCGTCGTCGCCAAGCCGCTGAAAAGCCTGGGCGTTCTTGAGGATCTGGTCACGCAGATCGCCGGCGTCAAGGGCAAGGCGCGCTTTTCGATCAAGCGCCGCATGCTGGCGGTGATGTGCGCCGACCACGGCGTGATCGCTCAGGGCGTGACGCAGACGGACGAATCGATCACCGCGCTGGTGGCTGCCGATCTGGCCAAGGACTGTTCTTCGGCCAACCTGATGGCGCATGTGGCCGGATGCGACGTGTGCGCCGTGGACGTGGGGATCAAAAATCCGCCTGACCAGCCGGGGATCGTGAACAAGCGCGTGGCTCCCGGCACCGCCGACTTCACCCAGGGGCCGGCGATGACGCGCGAGCAGGCGCTGCAGGCAGTCTGGGCCGGCATCGACACGGCCGAATCGTGCGCGAGCGAAGGCTATGACCTGCTGCTTTCGGGCGAGATGGGCATCGGCAACACAACGGCCGGCACAGCCGTGACCTGCGCTCTGCTGGGGCTTCCCCCGGAAAAGATCACGGGGCGCGGCGCCGGGCTTTCGACCGAAGGACTGGCGCGCAAGGTGGACGCGATCAAGCGCGGCTTCAAGCTGAACCGCCCCAATCCGGCCGACGCGCTTGACGTGCTGTCCAAGCTGGGTGGCTTTGAGATCGCCGCGATGGCGGGATTTTTCATCGGCGGCGCGCTGTTCCGCCTGCCTGTCGTCATTGACGGCGTCACCTGCGCCGTGGCAGCTCTGGCGGCGGCGAAGCTGTGTCCGGCCTGCCGCGATGCGATGCTGCCCAGTCACATGTCGTCGGAGCCGGCAGCCGAAAGGATCTTTGACGCGCTCGACATGAGGCCGGTCATCAACGCCGGCCTGCACCTCGGCGAAGGAACGGGCGCGCTCTGTCTGCTGCCGCTGCTCGATATGGCCATGTCGCTGTACGACGGGCTGGTCTTCAGCGACATCGGCATGGACGCCTACACGCCGCAGGAATAAGGGAAACGCTGATCGAATTCCGCGCAATGGGATTAATACTGTTTCGCGATTAAAAAGCTAATCGCGAGGCCGCGCCAAAAACGGGCGCGGCAGTCGGCGCCTTACAGGCGCCACGCCGTCTCATGCAGTTTTCGACGCGCCTGACGGCGCTATAAAACGGCTAAAAGTACGTTAGCCGTTTTAACGAAAACTAGTATAAATCAGCGTTTTCCTAATGTTATTTGATGCACACAATACGCTTCACAGAAAGGAGCTTTCTTCATGACCGACGCTTTGAAAACCAATCCCGACGAATGCAAATACTCCTTTTTCAGCCATAAGGAATGCGAATTCTTCCCCTGTCACAAGGGGGCCGATCCGGAAAATTTCAACTGCCTGTTCTGCTACTGCCCGCTCTACGCTCTGGGGCGCGAGTGCGGCGGAAACTTCCGCTATCTTGACAACGGGATCAAGGACTGCACCGACTGCCTGCTGCCGCACAGCCGCAAGAGCTACAGCCTGATCGTCTCGCGCTTCGCGAAGATCGTCGAGGCGATGAAAGACCTCGAACAGGCCCGCCAGAAAAACGCCGCGCCGCAGGACGGAAGCGCGCAGTGACGTTCCGCATGGAACATCCAGCGCCCGCCTTATCATGCTGATCCTTATCACCGGCGGCAACGGCAGCGGCAAGAGCCGGTGCGCCGAAGCGCTCGCGGCGCAGTTTGCGGGGAACAAACTCTACGCCGCGACGATGATCCCCTGGGGACCGGAAGGCGAAGCCCGCAAGGAAAAGCACATCCGCCAGCGGCGCGGGCTGGGCTTTGTCACCGTCGAGTGCCCGTTCTCGCTCGATGAGGTCCCCGCGGGAAAGGACGATCTCGTCCTGCTTGAAGACGTCAGCAATCTGCTGGCAAATTCGCTGTTCGACGCGGAGCATCTCGCGCCGCCGGAAGCTGTCGAAGCGCAGATCATCGCGCTGGAAAAACGCTGCGCCGCCCTGATCGCCGTGACGATCGGCGGTCTGACGGGCGACGGCTGTGACGCGGAAACGAAAAATTACGTGGCTGAACTGAACGCGCTGAACGACCGCCTCGCCCGCCGTGCCGAAGCGGTGATCGAGCTGCGCGGCGGCAAGCCGCAACTGATAAAGGGGAATTGTCCATGGACTTTGTAAAATCGCTGTGCATCGCGCTTTCAACATATACGGCGCTGCCGATGCCGCAGTTTGAATGGGACGAAAGGCCGCTCAGCCTTTCGTTCTGTTTTTTGCCCGTCGCCGGGGTCATCATCGCCGCGCTGCTCTGGCTGTGGCTGAAGCTCTGCTGGTGGTGCGGCACGGGACTGATCCTGCGCAGCGCTGTCTGTGCCGTGCTGCCGCTGCTCGTCACCGGAGGCATCCACATGGACGGCTTCTGCGACACGGCCGACGCGCTCTGCTCGCATCAGGACCGCGAGAAATGCCTGGAGATCATGAAGGACTCTCGCGCCGGTGCGTTCGCCGTGATCTTCTGCGGGGCCTACCTGCTGCTGAGCTTCGGCCTTGCCAGCGAAGTTTCCGGCCGGCCGGGCGTGTACTGCCTGATCTTCGTCCTCTCCCGGGCAGTCTCGGTACTGTCAGTGACGGGGAAGAAAAACGCGCGCGGCACGGGGATGCTGGCAGCGTTTCAAAAGCCCGTCCTGCGCACCGCCGTGCGGCGCGTCGCCTGGGGCTGGATCGTTCTGTGCGCGCTGTGCATGGACCTGGCCGACATCTACGCAGGCAGCGGCGCGCTCTTGGCAGCCGTGATCGTCTGGAACCGCTACCATGCCGTCTGCCGCAGGCGCTTCGGCGGCATCACGGGCGACACGTCAGGCTTCTTCGTGCAAATGCTGGAACTGGCCATGATGGCCGGCATGTTTCTTGGCCAGGCTGTTGAGATCTCGGGGTTCATCCTGTGGAGATCGTTCTGATCCGGCACGGCCGCACCCCGAGCAACGACGCGCGGCGCTATCTTGGCCGCTCAGACGAGCCGCTGTCGGCCCTCGGACGAGCGCAGGCACAGACGCTTTACGAAAGCGGACTGCCGCCGGTCGATGCCGTTTTTTCCAGCCCGCTGAAGCGCTGTCTTGAAACAGCCGCGATCGTTTATCCCGATCAGGAGCCGCTTATCGTGCCGCAGTTCGTCGAGCTCGATTTCGGCCGTTTTGAAGGACGCACGCATGATCAGCTGACCGCCGAGGAGCCGGCCTATACCGCATGGCTGGCCTCAAACGGTGAAGCGGACATCCCCGGAGGAGAAAACAGAGCCGAACTGTGCGATCGCTGCCGCAGCGGCTTTCTGGACATGACCGCCCGGGCTTCGGGAGCCAGGCGGATCGCGACTGTCGCTCACAGCGGCGTCATAATGGCTGTTGTTTCGCAGTTCGCGCGTCCGGCGCGAAACTTTTTTGACTGCTTCATTCAAAACTGCCAGACGGTGCTCTGCGATTGGAACGGACAGTTTTTGACGGTAAAAGGCGGCGCGCTGAAATGAACGGATGGCATTCGCTGATCGCGCTCTGCGCGGGTTTCGCGCTCGACCTCGTCTTCGGCGATCCGCACGGATTTCCGCATGTCGTGCGCTTCGCCGGATGGCTGATCGCCGCAGCTGAAAAAAAACTGCGGCCGCTGTTTCCGGCAACAAAGTCCGGAGAACACTTTAGCGGCGCGCTGCTCGTCCTGATCGTCACCACCGTTTGCACAGCCGTGCCGCTTCTGGCGCTGAGAGCGCTGTACGCGCTCTCGTTCCCGGCGGGAGTTGCGATCGAGAGTTTTCTCTGTTATCAGCTGCTGGCCGCCCGCTCGCTGCGCGACGAAAGCCTGCCGGTGTACACAGCGCTCAAAAGCGGCGACCTCCAAGGCGCCCGGCGTGCCCTGTCGATGATCGTCGGGCGCGACACGGAAGTGCTCGACGCGACGGGCGTGACCAAAGCGGCCGTTGAGACCGTGGCCGAAAACGCCTCTGACGGCGAAGTCGCGCCGCTGTTCTGGATCGCGCTGTTCGGCGTTCCCGGCGGCTGCTTCTACAAGGCCGTCAACACGATGGATTCGATGATCGCCTACAAAAACGCGCGCTACCGCCATTTCGGCACCTGCGCGGCAGTCCTTGACGATATCGTCAACTTCGTCCCCGCACGCCTGGCCGGCCTGCTGATGGTCGCCGCCGCAGGGCTGTGCGGATATGACCGGCGCGGCGCCTGGCGCGTCTTCCGCCGTGACCGCCTCAGGCATGAAAGCCCCAACTCGGCCCACACCGAAGCGGCCTGCGCCGGCGCTCTGCGCGTCCAGCTGGCAGGGCCGGCACAGTACGAAGGCCGCGTCGAAGACAAGCCCTTCCTCGGCGATCCGCTCCGCCCCGTCGAGCCCGAAGACATCAAACGCGCGCACCGTTTGCTGTTTGCCGCATCGGGCCTGGCATTCTGCCTTGCCGTTCTTGCACGAGCCGCCATCGTCTGCCTCGTTCAATGACACAAAAACAGGGAAGTTTTCCGGCATTCGCGGAGAACTTCCCTGTTTTTTTATCGACCGCGCAGCTTTCAACGGCATATTTTTGCGATTCAAGAGCCTGACTTATCCTGACTTTATTTTGACAGCCGCCCGATCCGGCGCACAGCGTTTTCGCTTTCTCTTTTTTTTTCGCTGTGCTAGTATGACAAAGACGCGTTTCTCGCGGCCTCTGGATGAAGCCGGCCGCGAAAGGAGGTTTTATCTTGGAACGATACGCCCACGGCGGCGACGTTTTTTCCCGTCCCGTCGAACTGGACTTTTCCGTCAACGTCAATCCGCTGGGGATGCCTGCAGCGGTCAAAACAGCGCTGAAAAACGACATCGAAAACTGGCAGAGCTATCCTAATCCCCAGTGCCGCGCCCTGCGGGCGGCCCTGAGAGAGTCGCTCACGCTTCCTGCCGAAAGCATCCTCTGCGGCGCCGGTGCGGCCGATCTGATCGTGCGGCTGTGTCTGGCCGTGAAGCCGAAGCGCGCGCTCGTCTGCGCGCCGACGTTTTCCGAGTACGAAAAAGGCGCCCTGATGGCCGGCGCTCTGATCGAACAGTACCCTTTAAAAGAAGAAAACGGTTTCGCCCTCGACGCGGGGATCTTTGCCGCACTCCAAACACGGCCCGATCTGTTTTTTCTCTGCAATCCCAACAACCCCACCGGCGCCGTGACGCCGCCGGCAATGATCGAAGAGATCGCCGGCTTCTGCGAAGAGCGCGGCATCCTCTTCGTGATCGACGAATGCTTCCTCGCCTTCACCGAAACTCCGTCCGCCCGTCCGCTTTTGAAAACTCACCCTCACCTGATCGTGCTCGATGCGTTCACCAAGCTCTACGCCATGGCGGGCCTGCGCCTGGGCTATCTGCTCTGCGCCGACTGCTCGCTGCTCTGCCGCATTGCCGGCTTCGGCCAAAGCTGGGCCGTTTCATCCCCCGCCCAGACGGCAGGAATTGCAGCTCTGACGTGCGAGCCGGAATGGACTGCCAGGACCCGCGCGTTTATAAAAGAGGAAAACCAATTTGTGCGCTCCCGTCTGCGCGGTCTGGGATTAAAGGTCTATGAAGGTCAAGCTAATTACACACTTTTTTGCGCCCCCCGATCGCTCGGCGAAAGCCTGCTCGACCGCGGCATCCTGATCCGTTCCTGCGCCAACTACGACGGCCTCGACGCTTCTTACTGGCGCGTCGGGCTGAAAACACGGGATGAAAACGAACGTCTGCTGGAGGCGATGGCGGAAGTATTGTAAAATTCCGCCACAGTCCGTTTGCCTTTTCCGTGATTTATGACATAATAGACTTGTTA